>NZ_SMKM01000310.1 GCF_004348665.1 Actinomadura sp. GC306
GTGATCTCCAGCCCGCCCGGGTCCCACCCGGAGGCGTCGGCCGAGGAGGACGTGGACGCCTACGCCCTCACCCACAACGAGACCTCGACCGGCGTCGCGATGCCGATCCGGCGCCCCGCGGGCACGACCGGCCGCGACGGGCTCGTGCTGGTGGACGCCACCTCCGGCGCGGGCGGCCTGCCCGTGGACGTGGCCGAGACCGACGTCTACTACTTCGCGCCGCAGAAGTGCTTCGCGGCGGACGGCGGCCTCTGGGTGGCGCTCGCCTCCCCGGCGGCGCTGGAGCGGATCGAAGAGCTCGCCATGGCCGACCGGTACGTCCCCGAGTCCCTCAACCTCAAGACCGCCCGGGACAACTCCGCCAAGGACCAGACCTACAACACGCCCGCCGTGGCGACGCTGCTGCTCTTCGCCGAGCAGGTCGAGTGGATGAACGCCCAGGGTGGCCTGGAGTGGACCACGTCCCGCACGGCCGACTCGTCCCAGCGGCTCTACACGTGGGCTGAGAAGACCGGCTACACGACGCCGTTCGTCACGGACCCCGCGCAGCGGTCGCAGGTGGTCGGCACGGTCGACTTCAACGCCGACGTGGACGCGGCGGCCGTCGCCAAGATCCTCCGCAACAACGGCATCGTGGACACCGAGCCCTACCGGAAGCTGGGCCGCAACCAGCTCCGCATCGGCATGTTCCCCGCCATCGACCCCGACGACGTCGAAGCCCTCACCGGCTGCATCGACTACGTGGTCGAGCGTCTCTAGCCCGGGAAGGCAGGACCGGGCCCGTCCGCCTGATTTCGCCGGGGGCCCGGTCAGGCCGCGGACGTGACGCGGGCGGTGCCGCCCGCGCGCTGCACGACGCGGTGGCGCAGGCCGGCGCGGTCGCACTGCTCGTCGGCGGCGGTGAAGCCCGTCCAGACGCGGTCGTCAATGTCGGAGTCGCGGGCCGTGGGCAGGAAGTTCGCCGTGGCCAGCACCTCGGGGAGGTCGCGTCGGCCGGGGCGCCGCTCCATGCCGACCTTGAGGTAGGTGCCCTCGCGGAGCATGACGACGGTCGCGAACCGCACCCGCGTGTGCCGCTCCGCCTCCCGGAACCAGCGCGGGTTGGAGGCCCAGTAGATGTTCTGCTCGGTGTCGACGGCGACGGTCAGGGGGCTGAGTGCGGCGCGGGCGAGATGCACCTCGGTCGGGCGGTCGCGGTGGACCCAGGCCAGTGCGGCACGTCCGACCAGCGATTCGAGCACGCCGGTCACGTCGGACGTGTCGGCGCAGCCGGCGAGGAGCTGGAAGACGGGCTCGCTGTCGGTCGTCCCGGACGCGGGCGGCGGCGCGTACCGCGACCGCAGGTCGCCCGCGTCGATGTCGCCGTTGTGCGTGGCCACGATCGCGGCGCCCCGGTCCCCCGCCGCGCGGACGGCCATCGGGCCGGCGTTCGCCGGGTCGGCCGGGGTGCCCTGCGTGGCCCAGCGGGTGTGGCCGAGGGCGACCGGCGCGCGGTCGAGCTCGGGGAGCAGCTCGGGCCGCCAGATCGCGGAGAATCGGCCGCGCCCGGTCAGCACGCGGCAGCCGTCCCCGCATCCGAAGGCCGCGCCGCCGAGACCGGGCCACCCGCCGAGAAGCGCCAGCCCGGCCGAGTCCGTGCCGCGCTCCTCCGCGAGCATGCCCAGCATGACGAACACGTCCGACGCGGGTGCCGCGTCGGCGGCGAACGGTGAGCGCACCATCCCGAACAATCCGCACATGCCAGATGAGATGCAGATCATGGGCGGGCGGTTCGCGCCGGGCGGCGGGCCGAATAAGCTCGGCTGCGTGAACCGCGCTCCCCGATGGCTGCTTCCCACCGTGCTGACCGCGCTCGTGCTGACCGTGGTCGTCGGTGCGCTGCTGTCCTGATGGCGCGGGCTGAACCCGATCGCGCGGGGCGGACGGGCGGGGCGCGGAACGGGGATGATCAGGCCATGTCACTGTGCCGTGCGCGTCGCCCCCGTTCCGCCCGGATCCGCCGTGGCCCGTTCCGCCGTGGCCCGTTCCGGGCGGCCCGTGCCGCTGCGGCACTGGCCCTGGCGGGAATGTTCCTCTGGCCGGCGTCCCCCGCCGCCGCGGAGGAGCAGGTGGCCTTCACCATCCGGGACGAGCGGATCACCGAGTCGAGCGGCCTGGCGGTCAGCCGGCGGCACAAGGGCGTCGTCTACACCCACAACGACTCGGGCGACGTCCCGGTGATCTTCGCGCTCGGCCCGGACGGCGGCGTGCGCGCCGTGCTGACCCTCGGCGGCGCGAACGCCCGCGACTGGGAGGACATCGCGGTCGGGCAGGACGAGCGCGGCCGCCCGGCGATCTACGTCGGGGACATCGGCGACAACCTCGGCGGCGCGTGGCCGTACGTGACCGTGTACCGGATCCCCGAGCCGGCCCGGCTGCGCAGCCAGACGATCCGCGCCACCGCCTTCAAGATCAAGTACGCGGACGGGCCGCGCAACGCCGAGACCCTGATGATCAACCCGCGGACGAACCGGCTCTACCTCGCCAGCAAGCTGTTCGGCGGCAAGGTGTACCAGGCCCCGGCGCGGCTGCGGACCGGCGGTTTCAACGTCGTCCGGGAGGTCTCCGGGGCCCCGCCCATCGCCACCGGCGGCGCGTTCTCGCCCGACGGCCGCACCTGCGTCATCCGGACCTACCTCGGCGCCCGCCTCTACTCGGTGAACCCCGACGGCACCCCCGGCAAGTCGCTGACGTCGATCGGCCTGCCGGCGCAGAAGCAGGGCGAGTCGGTGACCTACACCGCGGACGGCACGGCCCTCCTGGTGGGGTCGGAGGGGACGAACCAGCCGGTGTACCGGATCCCGCTTCCGGAGCAGGCGCTCCCGTCCGATGCGCCGTCGCAGGCGCCGTCACCGGAGAACGCGGGGACTTCGGGCACCCCTGACGAGGAGGGCAAGGACGCCTCCACCACCCGGACCGGCATGTTCCTGGCGCTGGCCATCGCCGCCGCCGTCGGGTACGGGCTGCTGCGCAAGCGCGGGGAGGGGTCGTAGGGGCACGGGTGACGGTGGTGATGCGGCGACCTGACCGGCACGATGGAACTCGGTGGCGGGGAGCGTGCAGTTGCCGGAAGGAGGCGACGGTCCCGCGGGGACCCGTGTGAGGATGCGGACTGTGGAGCATGAGCTGGTGGGCCTCGCGGGTCCCGGTGGCCGGTGGCGTCCCGTCGCCGCCGGGCCGTTCGCTCTCCTGGCGGTGGCGCTGGCGCTGCTGCCGATCCGCCCGGTGTGGCTGTGGGCGACGCTGATCGGTGTCGTCGCGGCCGCGCCGTGGCTGCTCGGCGCGGCGCCGGAGGCGCGCCGCCGGCGCCCCCGGCCGTACTGGCGGCTCTCCGCGTCCGGCCTGGAGCGGATCGCGCCGGACGGGCGGACGATGACCTCCTATGAGCGGTCCCGGATCGAGGCGCTGGCCATCACCACCGGCGACGGGGTGCTGACGGTGTTCCACCGGTTCGGCCGCACCGCGGTGGGCGGGATGACCGCGATGGGGATGGAGCCGCTCGCCGTGTTCGTGACGGCCCGCCGGCTGGGCATTCCCGTGCATGTCCTGGACGGCGAGGCGACCGACCTGATGGACCCCGCGCTGGACGAGGCCATGCGCATCCCCGGGCTGGACGACGACGCCCCGGAGGGCAGCGCCCTGCCGCGCGACCACGCCGCGGAGAAGCGGCTCCTCGACCAGGAGGCGGCTCTGCTGGCCGCGGCCCACGAGCCGTCCGACCGGCCGTCCGCCCAGCCGTCCGCCCAGTCGGCCGGTGAGCGCGGCCGGCCCGCCGGCAAGGGGAAGGGCAGGGGCCGGAGCCGCCCGGAACACCGGCTGGACACCCCGGAGCCACTGCCGAGCCGCCGCCGGATCGCGCTCCTCGGCGCGCTCATCGCGCTGCTCGCCGCCGTGATGATCGTCCGGATCGCGGTGGACGGGACCGGCGGGTTCGGCGCCCGGCTCGCCGCGGGCTGCTGGGTGCTCGCCGCGATCGCGGGCGTCCTGCTGGCCCGCCGCCGGCTGCTGCGCGCCGCGCAGATCCACTGGACGATCACGGCCGAGCGGCTGCGGGTGCGGACCCGTCCCGGCCGCCGCCGCGAGGCGCAGGACCTCCCGGCCGGCGACGTCGCCGCCGTCGTCGTCGGCCCCGGGCTGCGGCTGGACCCGGTGAGCGACGTGCCGCGCCGCACCGACCTCGCCGCGCTCGCGTTCGGGCACCGGATGGAGCTCGTCGCCCGGCTGCCCGCGCACGGGCTCGACGGCTTCCAGCTCGCGCACGCCCTCGACGACCACGGCTACCGGGTGATCACCCCGGGGACGCGGGCGCCGCGCCGTCCCGAGTACGGGCTGGAGGGCCTGCCGGAGATCTTCGCGAAGGTGCCGGGCGGCCGGCTGGTCGTCGCCGACGGCGGGCTCGGCTGGGCCGACGCCGCCGGGGACGTCGTGCTGAAGATGCCCGAGGACCGCATCGGCGGCATCGAGCTGCTGACCATCGCGGGCCACGCGTGGGTCCGGCTGTACGACACCGACGGCGACGAGTTCTTCGCCGCGCCCCTGTCGGCGCTGCGCATCTCCCGGACCGACCTGCGCGACTCGGCGCGCCGCGCCGGGCTGCCGGTCAACGACGCCGAGTACGACGCCTACATGAGCGCTGCGTTCCACTCCGCCGTGTCCACGCTCTCCGGGGCCGAGCCGGTGACCGAGCCGGTGGCCGGGCCCGAACCGGCGGCCGCGGCCCTGCCTTCGCACAGCGCCGGGCAGGAGGGCGCGGCGCCGCTGCCGGACCCCGCCGGCGAGCAGGACCTCGCGTTCCCCGTCGAGCCGCCGCCCGGCCCGGCGACCGCCCCGGGCGCGCTGCTGGACGCGACCCGCCGCTCCCGCGCGGGGACGTACGCGATGAGCGTGCTGCTGTGCGAGGCCGTCGCGCTGCTGGGCGCGGTGTGGCTCGGCCCAGAGCTGGGCGGGTTCAACGCCACGGCGAGCTGGTCGGTGCCCGCGGGCCTGGTCATCGGCCTGGTCGGCTACTGGCTCCACGACCGGAACCGCTCACAGCTGCGCGTGTCGTCCGCCGGGCTCGCGGTCGTGACCAGGCGCGGCAAGGTCGAGTGGGATCTGCCGCGCGACCGCATCGGCGGCATCGGCATCGACGAGGCGCGTGAGCGGATGCCGCGCCTGGTGGTGTGGGGGCCGTCCGGGCGGGTGCTGCGCCAGGTCTCGTTCCCGCCCGACCTGGACGAGCTGCGCCGGGCCTGCGAACGCTACGGCGTCCCCTGGGGGCCGCCGGACGCGGACCTGCCCGCGCCCCCGCCGCCCGAGCTCTGACGCAGCGACCACGTCTTCAGCGACTCGTACCTCACCTGGCTGTAGTCCTTGCCGGGCAGGTGGCTGAGCATCAGGTGGACGGATCCGGCCGTCCACGCGGCGCCGGCGAACGCCGACAGCGACTCCACGAGGGGCCGCACGTCCACGGGCTTCCTGGAGCGGGCCAGGGTCAGGTGGGGGCGGAAGCCGCGGTGCTTGTCGGGCAGCGTCCCGACGCGGCGCCCGGCGGCGGTGGTGGACGCCGCGAGCCGCGCCATGCGGCGGCGGTCGCCGAACAGGCCCGTCCACAGGACGCGGGCGTGCGCGCCGCTGCCGGGGAACGCGCCCGCGCCCGCCAGCGACAGCGACATCCGCTCGTGCCGGCCGACGGCGCGT
The DNA here is from genome assembly GCF_004348665.1 of Actinomadura sp. GC306. Lineage (GTDB taxonomy): Bacteria > Actinomycetota > Actinomycetes > Streptosporangiales > Streptosporangiaceae > Spirillospora. The sequence goes on from NZ_SMKM01000310.1 coordinate 5,719, forward strand.
TCCAGCCGGGGAAGGAGCCGGTCCAGGGTGCGGTCGTCGACCTCGCCGAGGAACGTCAGCGTGACGTGGAGCAGCTCGCGCCGCACCCATCTCAGCTCGGGGACCGCGTCGCGGTGCGGGCGGACGGCCTCCTCCAGCTCGTCCAGGATGTCCGGTGGCGGCACGAGCGCCACGAAAAGCCTCATGGGAACGTCCGGAGGGCCACCCGGCAAGCATTCCAGCAGGAGGCGTCCGTTGTCACGCCGATCGGTCGGCTTTGCGCCCGTCCCGTGGCCGGTCGCCGGCCGGCGTCACCGCGCGGCGGGCCGCCGCGCGAGCACCCGGGCGAGCGTGGGGCGGATCGACCCGCGGGCGGCGAGCGCGCCCACGGCCAGCGCGGCGAGGGCGGAGATCAGCCCGCCGAGGACGAGCGCCGTCCGGGCGCCGAGGTGCTCGGCGAGCCAGCCGACCGTGGGGGCGCCCACCGGGTTCGTCCCGAGGAACACGAGCATGTAGAGGCCCATCACCCGGCCGCGCATCTCCGGCGCGACCCCGAGCTGGACGGTGGCGTTGGCCGCCGTCGTGATCGTCATCATCACGATGCCGGTGGGGACCAGCAGCAGCAGGAACGACCAGTACGTCGGCATCAGGCCGGTGATGATCTCCAGCACGCCGAACAGCACGCCCATCCCGACCAGCAGCCGCAGCCGCGGCCGGGCGACCCGCCGCGCGGCCAGCAGCGCGCCGCTGAGCGCGCCGAGCGCGAGCATGCTGGACGCGAGCCCGAACGCGGACGCGCCGGTGCCGAAGACCTCCTTGGCGATCAGCGCGATGGTCGTGGAGAAGTTCATCCCGAACATGCCGATGAACCCGATGAAGACCATGACCAGCGTCAGGTCGCGGCGCCCGCGCACGTAGCGCAGGCCCTCGCGGAGCTGGCCCTTGGCGCGCTTCACCGGCTCCGCCGGGTACAGCTCGCCCGTCCGCATCGCGTAGAGGCCGAACAGGACGGCGCCGAACGACGCCGCGTTCACCAGGAACACCGGCCCGGTGCCGATCATCGCGATCAGCACGCCCGCGACGGCCGGGCCGAGCAGGCGGGCGCCGTTGAAGGTGGCGCTGTTCAGCGCGATCGCGTTCGGCAGGTCGCGCTTGCCGACCATCTCGATCACGAACGACTGGCGGGTGGGGTTGTCGACGACGGTCGCGAGCCCGAGCCCGAAGGCCAGCACGTACACGTGCCACACCTGCGCCATGCCGGTCACGGCGAGCAGGCCCAGGACGAGCGCGAGCACGCCCATCGACACCTGCGTCATCACCAGGATGCGGCGCTTGGGGTAGCGGTCGGCGATGACGCCGCCCCACAGGCCGAACAGGAGCATGGGCAGGAACTGCAGGCCGGTGGTGATGCCGAGCGCGGTGCCGCTGCCGTGCGCGAGTTCGAGGACGAGCCAGTCCTGCGCGATCCGCTGCATCCACGTCCCGGTGTTGGAGACGACCTGCCCGGCGGCGAACAGCCGGTAGTTGCGGTTGCGCAGGGACCGGAACATGCCGCCGGACCGAGGATCGTCGCCCTCTTCGGCCTCTGCGGCTTTGGGGGGTTCTTCGGGTTCGTCGGGTTCGTTCGGGCCGGGGGCGGTGTCACCGGGTGGACGGGGCGCTCCGCTCTCCTCCGTGAGTGGGTCGGCGGCGCGCTGCTCGTCCACAGGCGTCGAGGGGCGGGCGGGAGTGCGG
>NZ_SMKM01000311.1 GCF_004348665.1 Actinomadura sp. GC306
TCGCCACCCCGCCGCAAGACCCCGAGCCCCTGCCCTACCTCCGCGAGAAGAACCCCTGGGGTCTCGACCTCTCCCTGGAGATCGCGTGGAACGGGCAGGTCGTCTCCCGCCCGCCCTACCGCGAGATGTACTGGTCACCGGCCCAGATGCTCGCGCACATGACGGTGAACGGCGCCTCGTCCCGCACCGGCGACCTGTTCGCGTCCGGCACGGTCTCCGGCCCGGACAAGGACCAGCGCGGTGCCTTCATCGAACTCACCTGGGGCGGCAAGGAGCCCGTGACCGTCAACGGCGAACCCCGCACGTTCCTTGAGGACGGCGACGAGGTGACCATCACCGCCACCGCGCCGGGCCCCTCCGGCACCCGCATCGGCTTCGGCGAGGTGACCGGCCGGATCCGTCCCGCCCGCTGACCGCTCAGGCGCGGGTGCTGCCCCGCCGGACGATCGACCACGGCGCGGCCAGGGAGGCCGGTTCCCGGCCGAGCGCGGCGTGCGCGCACGCCGCGCCCTGGTCGCGCAGCGACTGCGCCACCGTCGTCAGCCCGAGCTCCGCCGCGACCGCCGCGTCGTCCCAGCCGGTCACCGCCAGCTCGCCGGGCACGGCCCGGCCGGCGGCGCGGGCGGCCCGGACGACCCCGGCCGCCTGCTGGTCGCTCATCGCGGCGATCGCGTCGGGCGGCTCGGCGGCGGCGAGCAACGTCGCGGCGAGCCGCTCGGCCTCGGCCGCGTCGTTGCGGGCGCATACCGCCACGGTCACGTCACGCCAGGCGAAACCGGCGTCCTCCGCCGCCCGCCGGTAGCCCTCCAGCCGCTCCCGCGTGACCGGGAACGACACGTCCGCGCCGGCCACGCCGGCGGTGATCGTGCTCGTCCGCTCGCGGGAGAGCGGAAGGCTCAGCACCGCCGGACGCTCGGCGCCCGCGAAGGCGACGGCGCCCACCTCGGCCGCCGCCGCGCGGTTGTCGATGGTCACCAGGCCCATCCCGCGGACGGCCGGACCGCCGTGGACGACCGCCGGCCGCCGCACCGCCCGGACCGCCGCGAGGACCGGGTCGTCGTCGGACGTGGTCCAGATGACGAATCCGTCGACGGCGGCGTCCCGGATCCGCGCGGCGTCATCGGCGGCGCCCGAGATCGGCAGGATCGTCACGCCGTAGCCGTGGTCGGCGCAGACATCGGCGACCCCCGCCAGGAACGACACCGCCTCCGGGTCGTCGAACGCGTAGCTCAGGTGCTCGCCCAGGACCACCCCGAGCGTGCGGGTGCTGCCGCGGCGCAGCGACCGGGCGCTCGGGTCGGGTCCGGCGTACCCGAGGCGGGCCGCGGCGGCGAGCACCTTGGACCGGGCCTCCGCCGACACCCGGTCCGGCCGGTTGTAGGTGTAGGAGGCGGTCATGACGGACACGCCCGCCAGTTCCGCCACCTGCGCGAGGGTCGCCCGCTTCGGGCCCACGGACGGTTCCATGGGCACCAGCCTAGATTGTGTATCGTTACACACATGCCGCGCAGACCCGCCGGACCGCACCGCCGCCTGATCGCCTCCGCGGTCGTGGCCTTCGCCGCCTTCGGCGCGTTCTGGGGCGCGTGGGGCGCCTCGATCCCGCGGGTCCAGCAGCAGGCGGGCATCGGCGACGGCCGGCTCGGCTTCGCGCTGCTGTTCGTGGGCGCGGGCGCGCTGCCCGCGATGCTGCTGGCGGGCAGGGCGCTCGACCGCTGGGGCCTGCGGATCGCCGCCCTGGCCGTCGCCGCCCTCGGGTGCGCGGGCGCCGGAGTGGCGCTGACAGCGGTGGACCTGCCGAGCCTGTGCGCCGGGCTGGCCGTCGTCGGGGCCGCCAGCGGGGCCGCCGACGTGGCCATGAACGCGGTCGCCGGGCGGGCCGAGAAGATCGCCGGCCGTCCCGTCATCACCCCCGCCCACGGCGTCTTCTCCGCGCTGGTGGTCGTCGCCAGCCTGGGCACCGGCCTGGCGTCGGCCGCGTCGCTGCCGCTCGCGGCGCCGTTCGGGACGGTTGCGGTGCTCTCGCTGATCGCCGGTGTCTTCCTGCTGCGGACGCTGCCCGCCGAGGTCGTCGCCGGTCGGCACGTCCCGGCGGCGAGTGCGTCGCCGTCCGGTCGGCGCGGCATCGTCCCGTTCCTGAGCATCGGGATACTCGGCGCGCTCGCGTTCGCCGGCGAGAACGCGCACCAGAGCTGGAGCGCGGTCTTCGCGCAGGCCGAACTCGGCTCGGGACACGGGCTCAGCGCCGTCGCGCCCGCCGTGTTCGCCGGGACGGTCGCGATCACCCGGTTCTGCGTCGGCGGCGTGGGGGCCGCCCATGCGCGCACCGTCCTCCTGGCGGGCGCGTCGGCCGCCGCGAGCGGCGCGGTCCTGCTCGCCGCCGCGCCCACCCTGCCGATCGCCGTGCCGGGCCTCGCGCTCGCCGCCGCCGGGACCGCGGTGCTGTTCCCGACGCTGCTCGGCATCGTCTCGCGGAACGTCGAGGAGTCCCGCCGCGGCCGGGCCACCTCCGTCGTCACGACCGTGTCCTATCTCGGGTTCCTCGCGGGCCCCGGCTACGTCGGGCTGTGGTCCGACACCGTGGGGCTGCGCGGAGCCATGGTCGCGGTCGCCGCCCTCGCGGTCCTCCTGCTCGTCCTCACCCCGCCGCTGCTGCGCCTTCCGTTCACCGGGACACCGGTGGACGGGGCGTCCGCCATGGCCGAGGGTCGAGCCACCATGCCGCAGCCACCGGATCCCGACCTCGCCGGGCGCATCGCCCGGCTGGAGGCCATCGAGGAGATCAAGGCGCTCAAGCACCGCTACCTGCGGGCCTGCGACGCGAAGGACCCCGCGGGGTTCCGGGCGTGCTTCGTCGCCTCCGGCGCGTCGATCGACTTCGACCGCCTCGGCGCCTTCGACGACGCGGACGGCATCGCCAAGGTCTTCGAGCGCATCGCCCTTCAGCGGGTTGACGGCCGCAACGCGATCCTCGACATGCACCACGCGATGCATCCGGACATCACCGTCCACGGCGCGGGCAGCGCGTCCGGCCGCTGGACGCTGAAGTTCCGCCAGGTGAACCTGCTTGACGGCACCGAGACGGTCAGCACCGGCGAGTACGACGACGAGTACGTGGTCGAGGACGGCCGCTGGAAGATGTCCAAGTGCCACTTCCGCCGCCACTGGTCGATCACCCGCCCGATCGGCCCCGACTGCCGCATCGACCAGCCGGGGCTCACCCGGCCGGTATACCGTCGGTGACGGTCCCGGCCGTTGAGGAGGGCGCGTGCGGTTCGCGCTGAACGACCTGTTCGCCGAAGTGCCCGCCGAGCAGGCCGATGAGGCCCGCGACTTCTACGGTTCGAGGGCGGCCGGACGCGGCCCTCGCACGCTGGAGGAGCTGCGGGAGGCACGCGCGAAGAGGTCCGCGCCTCCCCCGGCCGACCCGCCGGGCACCGCAGAGCCGGCCGAAGCCGGTGGAGCCCGCGTCCCGGTACGGATCTTCACTCCGCCCAACGGGCGAGCACGAGGCGTCTACCTGGACATACACGGCGGCGGGTTCTACATGGGCTCCGCCGCGCAGGAAGACCGGCGCAACCGCCGCCTCGCGGACGCCCACCGCCTCGCGGTCGTCAGCGTCGACTACCGGCTGGCCCCCGAGCATCCTTGGCCCGCCGCACCCGACGACTGCGAGACGGCGGCGCTGTGGCTGATGGACCAGGCCCGTGACCGTTTCGGAACGGCCCGGCTGGCGATCGGGGGGAGTTCGGCGGGAGCGACCCTCGCACTGGCGACCCTGATACGCCTGAAGGACAGAGGGGCCGTGGACGCCTTCGCGGGCGCCGTGCTCCGGTTCGGCACCTACGACCTGAGTGCGCAGACACCGGCCGGCCGCCGGATCGCCGACGAGTACTTCATCCAGGCCTACGTCGGCCACGTCTCAGACCGCACCCTCCCCGACATCTCCCCCGTCTACGGCGACCTCCGCGGCCTCCCCCCAACACTCCTGGTCGTCGGAAGTGCGGACATCCTGCTGGAGGACAACCTCGCGATGGCGGGGCGTCTCTCCGCCGCCGGCAACAACGTCGACCTCCGGATCTACCCGGAGGCACCCCACGGCTTCACCGGCCACCCCACGGCAATGGCGGAAACCGCCCTCAGCGACATCGGGACCTGGCTACTCGATCGCATCGCGCAACCGTAGGACCTCGTTCGCGGGGTGCCCGAGCGGGGCCGCCGCTATGGCCGATAGGGCTGGGGGTATCGGCCATAGCGGCAGAGGTCAGGGGCGGGCGGCTATCGCGTCCACCTCGAACAGCATGGTCGGGTACGCCAGGGCGGCCACGCCGGAGAGGGTCTGGGTCGGCGGCTCGTCCTTCCAGATCTCGTGGATGTGCTCGGCGAGGACGGCGAGTTTGCCGGCGTCGTGCGCCACGATGTGCGTGCGCAGCTGGACGACGTGCTCGAAGTCCAGCCCGGCCGACCGCAGTGCGGTGCGCAGGTTCGCGAAGGACTGCCGGACCTGGTCGGCGAAGTCCGCCGAGACGACGTCGCCGTCGCCACCCGAGGCGAACTGGCCCGCGATGAACACGAGCTCTCCGGAGACCGTCGCGACATGGCTGTAGGTCGTGGGCCGGTAGAGACCGTCCGGGTTGGTGATGGAGTGGGGCAACGTGATCCCTCTCAGGCGGCGGGGTTGCGGACGGTGACGCTGATGCGGTTCCAGGCGTTGATCGCGGCGATCGCCATGACCAGGCCGCCGAGGGTCTTCTCGTCGTAGTGGTCGGCGGCCTCGTTCCAGACGTCGTCCGGGACCCCGGCCGGGTTGTCGCCGATGCGCGTGGCGGCCTCGGCGAGCGCCAGGGCCGCGCGCTCCTCGTCGGTGTAGAAGGGCGCCTCGCGCCAGGCCGCCACCGACCAGAGGCGCTCGTCGGTCTCGCCTTCGGCCTTCGCGTCGCGGGAGTGCATGTGGACGCAGAAGGCGCAGCCGTTGATCTGGCTGACCCGCAGCTTGAGCAGCAGCAGCGTGCTGTGCGGGACGCCGGTCTCCCCGATGGCCGCCTCCAGCGCCAGCATGGCCTTGTACCCGCCCGGGGCGGCCTTCGCGACGTTCATCCGTGCCTGCATGATGACCTCCATAGATCTGGATATCTGATGTCTAGAATTAGGGCCGATGTCTCCCTTGGTCGCGGATCGTGTGACTTCAGGTGCGCAGGCCGCGGAGGACGGCGCCGGGCGAGGCCGGGTGCCGCCTCTCGACGATCTCCTTCAGGTCCGCGAGGGTCACCGCCGCCAGCTCGCGGCGCCAGGCGAGCTCCGCCCGCCGCATGGACTGGGAGATGATGCACGACTTGCGGTAGTCGACGCCCTCGTGGTCCCCCGGAGCGCGCCGGAGGACCTCCTCGCAGCGGAACGCGCCGTCCGGTCCCTCGATGGCGGTCACCACGTCCATCATCGTGATGTCCTCCGGGCGGCGCGCGAGCCGGAACCCGCCCCGTGGGCCGGGCGTGGAGTCCAGGATTCCGGCGCGGGCGAGGGCCTGGAGCTGCTTGTTCAGGTAGGCGGCGGGCAGCTCGTAGTACTTCGCCAGGCGGGCCGCCGTCACCGCCTCCCCCGGCTCCAGCCAGGTGAGGTTGAGGCACTCATGCAGCGCCCACTCGACGCCCTCACTCATCCGCATAATCCTGGATACTAGACATCCAGAATCCCCACCCGCAACCCGCACCGCCACCGTCGCCCTCCGCAGTCCCCGTCCAGCGGCCGGATGCGGCCAGCAGGTCGACCACCTTGCCCCGGCTTGACCGCCAATGACCACAGCGCAAGACCGCCTCCTTGCTCACCGGGGCGGCGACCAGGGCCCGACTGTGGCAGAGTTCTGCCCGCACGGAGGTTCGCCGTTTACCTAACTGGTTAATACTTAAGGAGGGCGCGCGATTGGAGGTGCGGTATGCCGATCCGGACCTGCGCGACCTCTGCGCGTCCGACCGGGCCCTTCGCCGGAAGTACGGCGCCGTGTGCGCCAGGAGGATCGCCACCCGGCTCCGGACGCTGGAGGCGGCCGACTCGGTCGACGACCTCATGCGGGCGCCCGGCCGTTGCCATCCCCTCAACGGCACGTACTACGGCGACTGCTTCGCCTTCCGGCTGCACGGAGGGCTGCGCCTGGTCTTCCGGCTGTTGACGGACGAGGAGAGAAAGGCCCAGGAGATCCCGGATGACACGGCCGCGCTGGTGGTTGAGATCATCGACTACCACGAAGGTTGAACAGGCGATTCTTGGAAGGGAGTGAGGACGATGGCGACCCCCCCGGAGCTGCATCCGGCCGCCGACCCGGACTACGCCGTGCCGCCCGGCGAGACGATCCGTGAGTTCCTGGACGACCTGGACATGACGCAGCGGCAGCTGGCCGTTCGCCTCGGCCTCACGCCCAAGCACGTCAATCAGCTCGTCCAGGGCCTCGTGCCCCTATCACCCGACGTGGCCGCCCGGCTGGAACTCGTGACGGGCATGCCGGCGCGGCTGTGGAACCGCTTGGAGGCCGACTACCAGACCGCCGTCAACCGCCTCCGCCGGCGGGATGACTTCGCCGAGCTCGCGTCATGGGTGCGGGACGAGATACCCGTCCGCGAGTTGGTCAGGCGAGGCGTGCTGCCCGAAGGGCCCAAGGACGAACGGAGTCGCGTCCAGCAGGTCCTGACCTTCTTCGGCGTCGCGCACCTGGAGACCTACCGGGAGCTGTACGAGTCGACCGCCGTGAACTTCCGGCAGAGCAAGGCGTTCAAGGCGGGGCCGGGAGCCGTCGCCGCGTGGATACGGCTGGGGGAGCTGAAGGCACAGGACGTTCGGTGCAAGCCGTACACGAAGGCCGGCATCGAGGCCGCGCTGCCGCGGCTTCGGCAGCTGACCGTCCAGCCGCCCGAGGTGTTCTTCCGCCTCACCCGGGACATCTGCGCGGCCAACGGGATCGCGGTCGTCGTGGTACCGGAGATCACCGGAGCCCGGACCTGCGGCGCCACCAAGTGGCTGTCGCCCAACAAGGCGATGGTGATGCTCAGCGGCCGGTACAAGAAGAACGACCAGCTGTGGTTCACGTTCTTCCATGAGCTGTGCCATGTCATCAGGCACGGCAAGCAGGAGGTCCGGGTCGAGGGGGACGCCGATCGCGGGGATCCGCTCGAACGGGAGGCGGACGAGTTCGCGCGGGACCTGCTCATCCCGCCGGCGAAGGCGTCGCTGCTGCCCGGCCTCAAGAGCCTGGACGACGTGAAGCGGTTCGCCGAGGAGATCGGCGTCGCGCCGGGGATCGTCATCGGGCGGCTGCAGCACGAGGGTCATTTCCCGTACAGGGTCGGCAACGGGCTCAAGGAGGACATCAACCTCGCCAAGACCGCCGGATGAGGGG
>NZ_SMKM01000312.1 GCF_004348665.1 Actinomadura sp. GC306
TGCCGGAGCAGCACCACCGAAGCCCTTCCCCGGCCATCTACTTCCCGTCCTTGACGGGCTCCTCGTCCCCTACCCGCCCGGCGCCGCCCGCACCGTCCTCACCGGGGCCGTCCTCGGTCTCGGACTCGGTCTCGGCGTCGGACTTGGTCTCGGCGGGCTCGTCCCCGGGCTCCTCGGCCTTGTCGCCGGCGGACGCGGGCTTCTCCTCCTCGGCGTCCTCGGCGGTGCCGGGCTTCCCGGGACGCTCGTCCCCGTCCTTGTCCTTGCCCTTGTCGGCGGGGTCCGGCTCGGAGTCGTCCTCCGCGGCGGGTTCCGTGCCGGCCGGCTCGTCCTTCGGCGCGTCCTTCTGCTCCGCGGCGGGGTCGGCGGGCCCGTCCGGGTCGTCCGCGGGGCCGCCGACGTTCTCCGGGCCGGTGCGGTTGCGCGCCTGGTACAGGTAGGCGACCGCGGCGAGGAAGACGATGATCGACGTCCAGGTGTTGAGACGCAGGCCGAGGATGTGGTGGGCCTCGTCGATGCGCAGCGTCTCGATCCAGGCCCGCCCCAGCGTGTAGGCGGCGACGTAGAGCGCGAACGCGCGGCCGTGGGTGAGCTTGTAGCGGCGGTCGGCCCAGATGACGAGGACCGCGACGCCGACGCACCACAGCGACTCGTACAGGAACGTCGGGTGGTAGGTGGCGACGTCGGCGTACCGGGGGTCGAGACCGGGGCCGCCCTCCAGCATCGGCCGGTGGTCCTCGTCGATCTTCAGGGCCCAGAACGCGTCGAGCGGGCGCCCGTACAGCTCCTGGTTCCAGTAGTTGCCCCAGCGGCCGATGGCCTGCGCGAGGGCGATCCCCGGCGCGACCGCGTCGGCGAGCGGGCGGATCGAGATCCCGCGGCGCCGGCAGCCGATGTACGCGCCGACCGCGCCGAACGCGATCGCGCCCCAGATGCCGAGGCCGCCCTGCCAGATCTCCAGCGCCCGCGCCGGGTCGCCGTCCTCACCGAAGTAGAGCTGGTAGTCGGTGAGGACGTGGTAGATCCGCCCGCCGACGAGCCCGAAGGGCACCGCCCAGACCGCGACGTCGACGATCACGCCGGGGGTGCCGCCCTTGGCGGCCCAGCGCCGCTCGCCCAGCCAGACCGCGACGACGATGCCGAGGATGATCATGATGGCGTAGGCGCGGATCGGGACGGGACCGATGTGCCAGATGCCCTGCGAGGGGCTCGGGATGTAGGCGAGCGGCTGCATGACCGATGACGTTACCGCCTCCGGGTCTCCGCGCGCGCCACCTCTAGCGGGACGCCTCCGCGGACGCGTCCGCCGCGCCGCTCGCGCTCCCGCCCGACTGCGTGCCGCGGGTCGCGGGGGCGTCGCCGCCGCCGGCCCGGGCGACGGCCTTCCGCAGCTCCTCGGGGGAGGTGAGGGCGTCGCCGCCGAGCTTCGCGCCGTTCAGCGCGAGGTAGGGCGTCGCGTCGACGCCCGCCTGCCCGGCCGCGGTGCTCGCCTTCCCGACAAGGGCGATCCGCTGGTTCTGGTTGACGCAGGCCGCGAACGCCGGATCGGTGACGCCGAGGTCGGCGCCCCACTCGATCAGGCTCCGCTGGGCGAAGCCGGTGACGCCTTCCGGGGGCTGCTCGGCGAACAGCTTGTCGTGGTAGGGGATCCACTTGTCGACGGGGACGCAGGCGGCGGCGTTGGCCGCGCGCCGCGAGTTGGACATCAGCGGGTCCTGCTGGAAGAGCTGGAACGGCCGGTAGACGACCTTGACCTTGCCCTCCGCGGCGAGCTGCTTGAACGTGCCGCCGAGCCGCCGCTCCATCGTCGCGCAGGCGGGGCACTGGAAGTCCTCGTAGACGTCGAGGACCGGCGCGGTGACGCCGGGCTGCGCCATCGCGACCGCGCCGTTCTCCAGCCGCGTCGTGGGGGCCAGCGGGCCGGTGTAGTCGCTGTTCAGGGGCCCGTCACCGCCGTCGCGCGCCAGCGCCACCACGGTCACGGCCACGGCGACCGCCGCGATGGCGACGGTGCCGAGGACGACCACCAGCAGCCGCTGCCTGCGCTGCCTGGCCGCGGCCCGCGCCCGGTCCTCCCTGAGCCGTCCGCGTGCCGACGGCCCCCTGTCCCGCTCGCTCATCGCTCCCCCGCTCGGTGACTGTGCGTGTCCGTGCCGATGACGAGCGTAGCGGGGATGGGCGGCCCGGGGCCCGGAAAGCGGCGCGCCGCGCCGTCCCGGCGGGGACGGCGCGGCGCTCGGCGGCTTAGGGGGCGGTCGTCGGCTGGCGGCGCCGGGTCACTTGCCCGACGCGGCGGCCGCGTCGACCACGGCGCGGAGGGCGGCGGGGTTCATGAACTGCGTGGAGTCCATCTCCCTGCCGTCCAGGAAGACCGAGGGGGTGCCCTGGACGCCGCGCTCCTGCAGGGCGTAGTTGGTCATCGCGTCGACCTGCGGCTTCTTCTCCTCGTCACGGACGCACTTCTCGAAGTTCGCGTCGGTGATCCCGATGTCCTTGCCCCACTTCACGAGGTCGTCGGGCGAGAAGCCCTTGGCGCCCTCGGCGGGCTGGAACCGGAAAAGCGTCTTGTGGTAGGAGATCCACTTGTCGGCGGGGACGCACAGCGCCGCCTCGGCCGCGCGCAGCGAGTTGATCCGGATCGGGTCCTTCTGCTGGCCGAACAGGTGGAACGGCCGGTAGACGACCTTGACCTTGCCCTGCTGCGCCAGCTCCAGGACGGTCTCGCCGGTGGCGTCCTCGAACTGCTTGCAGACCGGGCACTGGAAGTCCTCGAAGATCTCCAGGACCGGCTTCTCCACCCCCGGCTGCGCCATCACGATGGAGCCGTCGTCCTGCCGGGTCAGCGGAGCGGTCGCGCCCTGGTGGACCTCGGCGCGGCCCTGCTTGCGCTGGTGGTCGACGACCAGGACGGTGCCGACCACGATGACGGCGACGGCGACCACCGAGCCGAGGACGATGGCGAGCAGCCGCCGCTGCTTCTGCCGCGCCGCCTGCCGCTTGCGGTCGGCGGCCAGGCGCTCGCGGGCGGACCGCTCTCGTGCGGCCTTGCTCATTGGTTCTCCTATGGGTGGGAGCCGCGCCGCCACCGTGGGGCGCGGTCACGGTGAGGTTAGTCGACCTGACCGATTCGCCGGAATTCGTCGATCAAGACGAGCAGGAACAGCAGAACGGTGATGACGTGGACCCCGGTGCACCACAGGCAGATCTTGTGCAGCAGCGCCAGTTCCACGGTGACGAGGTACACGACGAACAGCACGCCGACCGCGGTGGTGGCCACCCGTCCCCACCGCACCGGCGCCCAGGACGCCCGCAGCGCCCACGGCGTGATGAGCGCGCCGAACGCGACGAAGAACGCCAGCCCCAGCAGCGGCATGGGGATCCCGAGCAGCGTGGAGTACTCGCTCGTCGTGACCGCGTGGCAGTCGACCGTCTGGGACGCCGAGCACACCAGCGCGCCCTCGTCGTAGTGCGTCACCGTGAGGTACACGGAGATCGCGAACCCGGCCGCCGTCAGCAGCCAGGCGGGGATCAGGAACCATGCGGGAGGCGGCGGGGGCGTCGCCGTCTCGGCCCGGTCCTCCGCCGTCATCTCTTGCGTCATCGTGATCCTTCCAGGGACCGCCTCACCCGGCGAACACACCCTACGGGAGAGCGGGGGCACCACAATACGAACCTTGCGGTGCCCCCGGAGGTTTTACACGGCTCCGCGGGAAGCGCGCCGGAGGCGCCCTGGGGCGGGCGGCGGGCGGCGGGTCAGCGGCCGGCGCGGACGCCCTCGGCCAGTTCCTCGGTGAGCGCGCGGACGCCCGCGAGCCCGGACGCCAGGTCGGGCGCGTCCAGCAGCCGGCGGATGAACGCCGACCCGACGATCACGCCGTCGGCGAAGCCGGCGACCTCGGCGGCCTGCGCGCCGTTGCCGACGCCGAGGCCGAGCCCGACCGGCAGGCCCGACCCGCCCTTGTCGATGATCGCGCGGGTGCGCTCCACCAGGCGCGGGGCGCCGGTGTCGACGGCGGAGCGGGCGCCGGTCACGCCCATCAGGGACGCCGCGTACACGAAGCCGCGCGAGACCCCCGTGATCTTCTCGATGCGCTCGTCGGTGGAGCTGAGCGCGACGAGGAACACGCGGTCGAGGCCGTGGGCGTCGGACGCCTCCAGCCAGGCGCCGCCCTCCTCGGGCGTGAGGTCGGGGGTGATGAGCCCGGCGCCGCCGGCGGAGGCCAGGTCGCGGGCGAACGCGTCGACGCCGTAGTGGTCGACCGGGTTCCAGTACGTCATGACGAGGGTCGGGACGCCGGTGGCGGCGACGGCCTCGACCGTGCGGAACACGTCGGCGACGCGGATGCCGCCGACGAGGGCCTGGTGGACGGCGTCCTGGATGGTGGGGCCGTCCATCATCGGGTCGCTGTAGGGCAGCCCGATCTCGATGACGTCGCAGCCCGCCTCGACCATCGTCCGCGCGGTCTCGACGGCGCCGTCGTAGGTGGGGAACCCGGCGGGCAGGTAGCCGACGAGCGCGGCGCGCCCCTCGGCCTTCGCCTTGTCGAACGCGGTCTGGGCGCTCACTTTCCCTCTCCTTCGGGCATCAGGCCGAAGAAGGCGGCGGCCGTGTGCATGTCCTTGTCGCCGCGGCCGGACAGGCACACGACGATCGTCGCGTCCCGGCCGAGCTCCCGGGTGAGTCCGGGGCCGATCTTCAGCGCGCCGGCGAGCGCGTGCGCCGACTCGATCGCCGGGATGATCCCCTCGGCGCGGCACAGCAGCGAGAACGCCTCCATCGCCTCGGCGTCGGTGATCTCGCGGTACTCGGCGCGGCCGGCGTCGCGCAGCCAGGAGTGCTCGGGCCCGACGCCGGGGTAGTCGAGGCCGGCGGAGATCGAGTGGGTCTCCAGCGTCTGGCCGTCGCCGTCCTGCAGCAGGTAGGTCCGCATGCCGTGGATGACGCCGAGCGAGCCGCCGACCAGCGTCGCGGCGTGCCGGCCGCTGGCCACGCCGTCGCCGCCCGCCTCGAACCCGTACAGCCGGACGGACTCGTCGGGGACGAAGGCGTGGAAGGCGCCGATGGCGTTGGAGCCGCCGCCCACGCAGGCGGCGACGGCGTCGGGCAGGGCGCCGGTCAGCTCCAGGCACTGGCGCCTGGCCTCGACCCCGATGACGCGCTGGAAGTCGCGGACCATCATCGGGAACGGGTGCGGGCCCATCACCGAGCCGATGCAGTAGTGGGTGTCGTCGACGGTGGCGACCCAGTCGCGGAACGCCTCGTTGCAGGCGTCCTTGAGGGTGCGGCTGCCGGTCCGCACCGGGACGACCTCGGCGCCGAGCATCCGCATCCGGGCGACGTTGAGGGCCTGCCGCTCGGTGTCGACCTCGCCCATGTAGACGGTGCAGGTCAGGCCGAGCAGCGCCGCGGCGGTGGCGGTGGCGACGCCGTGCTGCCCCGCGCCGGTCTCGGCGATGACGCGGGTCTTGCCCATCCGCCGGGTGAGCAGCGCCTGCCCCAGCACATTGTTGATCTTGTGGGAGCCGGTGTGGTTGAGGTCCTCGCGCTTGAGCAGCACCCGGGCGCCGGCGTGCTCGGAGAAGCGCTCGGCGTCCGCCAGCAGGCTCGGGCGGCCCGCGTAGTTCGCGAGGAGGCCGTCCAGCTCGGCGGTGAAGGCGGGGTCCTGCTTGGCGGCCTCGAACTCGCGGGTGAGCTCGTCCAGCGCCGCCATGAGCGCCTCGGGGGCGAACCGCCCGCCGAACGCTCCGAAGTGGCCCGTCGCGTCGGGCACGGCACCGCGCGCGGTGTCGATGGTCATGGGAAAACGCGTCCTGTCATGGGAGAAGGGGCTTGCCGGGTCAGTGCGTCACCGGGCCCGCCATCGCTCCCGCAGCGGCTCGACCAGCATGTCCGTCACCCTATCCGCTCCGCGTCCCCGGCGCCGTCAGCCGCTCTGCCGCAGGGCGGGGTGCGCGCCGGCGGCGACCAGGTCGGCGACCGCGGCGCGCGGGTCCCGGCCGATGACGAGGCTCTCCCCCACCAGCACCGCGTCGGCGCCGCTGGAGGCGTAGGCGAGCAGGTCGTGCGGGCCCCGCACCCCGGACTCGGCGATCTTCACGACGTCCTTGGGCAGCCGCGGCGCGACCCGCGCGAACGTGCCGCGGTCGACGTGCAGCGTCCGCAGGTCGCGGGCGTTCACGCCGATGACCTTGGCGCCGGCCTGCACGGCGCGCTCGGCCTCCTCCTCGGTGTGCACCTCGACGAGCGGGACCAGCCCGATCGACCCGGCCCGCTCGACCAGCGACACCAGGGCGTCCTGCTCCAGCGCGGCGACGATCAGCAGGGCCATGTCGGCGCCGTTCGCCCGCGCCTCCCACAGCTGGTAGGAGGTGACGATGAAGTCCTTGCGCAGGACGCAGACGTCGACGTTGGCGCGGACGTCGGCGAGGTCCTGCAGGCTGCCGCCGAAGCGGCGCCGCTCGGTCAGCACGCTGATCACCTTGGCGCCGCCGGCCTCGTAGTCGCGGGCCAGCGCGGCGGGGTCGGCGATCGCGGCGAGCGCGCCCTTGGACGGGCTGCTGCGCTTGACCTCGGCGATCACCGAGACGCCCGGCCCGCGCAGCGCGGCGAGCGCGTCCCGCGGGGCCGGGGCCTTCGCCGCCTTGTCCTTCAGGACGTCGATCGGGACCTCTCGCTGCCTTTCGGCGAGATCGGCCCGGACGCCCTCGATGATCTCGTCCAAAACGCTCAAGGTCGCAGGCCCCCTATTTCAGGTCGTTCCGTGCACCGATCGTAGCCGCCGGGCCGGTTTTCCGGAGGGTCGGCCCCCGCAACCCGGCGGCGGGGCGGCGCCGCGCGCCCGTCAGGGCGCCAGGGCCTGCGCGAACGGCAGGTTGCGGACGATCCAGTAGACCGCGACGACCCCGACGAACGCATAGGCCACTACCGGCTTGAACAGAACGGACCGCATCGGCATGCCCCGCGCGGCCAGCACCGTCCACCGCACGTACAGGTAGCCGAGGACCGGCAGCAGGACGAACAGCAGCGGGTTCAGCCCGAACGCGGTGCCGGCGTCCCCGTGCGCGAGCGCGTGGACGAGCCGCGTCATGCCGCAGCCGGGACAGTAGAACCCGGTCAGGGCGAGGAACGGGCAGCCCGGGTAGTGGCCCGCCTCGTTCGGGTCGCGGAACGCCACCAGCAGCGTCCCGGCGGCGGCCGCGCCCAGCACCGCGGCCTGCGGCGCCAGCCGCCGCGGCAGGGGGCGCGGGCGGCGGGGCTCGTGCGCGTGGACGGGCACCCGGGTCATGCGCCCAGCCTAATGCGGCCGCCGAGGCCGGGTGTGCCTGGCGTGGGGGGCGGCGTTGGGG
>NZ_SMKM01000313.1 GCF_004348665.1 Actinomadura sp. GC306
GACGAACCCCGCCGCCCCCGTGACAACCACCCGCACCCGCGAACTTTATCCGCCTCCCGTACATCTTGGACAGTACGAATCTGGCCACCACCAGCCAAGAGGCGGCGTGGGCCTCAGCGGCCGGTGAGGGAGCGGACGCGGGGGACGACGGTGTCCAGGGGCACCTTTTCGGTTTCGCCGGTGGCGCGGGTGGTGACCTCGGCGGTGCCCTCGGCCAGGCCGCGGCGGCCCACGGTCACCCGGAACGGGATTCCCGTCAGCTCGGCGTCGCGGAACTTCACCCCGGCGCGTTCGGCGCGGTCGTCGATCACCACGTCCACCCCGGCGTCCTTCAGCGACGCGTAGATGTCCTCGGCGGCCTTGGCGACGTCGCCGTCATCGGACTGGGCGACCACGACCGAGACCTGGAAGGGGGCGACGGACAGCGGCCAGACGATCCCGCGGTCGTCGTTGTGGGTCTCGATGATCGCGGCCATCGCGCGCTCGACGCCGATGCCGTAGCTGCCCATGACCACCGGGACGCGCTTGCCGTCCGGGTCCAGGACTTCGACGCCGAGCGCGCGGGCGTAGCGGTCGCCGAGCTTGAAGATGTGCCCGACCTCGATGGCCCGCTGGATCTCCAGGGCCTCGCCGCAGCGGACGCAGCGCTGCCCCGCCTCGACCTCCCGCAGGTCGGCCCACTTGCCCACCTCGATGTCGCGCTCGACGTTGACGCCGCGCAGGTGGACGTCGTCTGTGTTCGCGCCCGTGAACATGTCGCGGCGGCCCCGCAGCGCCTCGTCCGCGATCACGGGGACGGGCGCCGGGAGGAACGCGTCGACCGCGCCGAGGCTGCCGGGCAGCGCGCCCAGCGCGTCCTGGATCTCGGCCGGGTCGGCGGCGCGGATCTCGGTGACGCCGGTCGCGTCCACGAGCTTCTGCTCGTTGAGCGGGTGGTCGCCGCGCAGCAGGACGAGCGTGAGCGTGCCGTCGAGGATGTAGACGAGCGTCTTGATCTGCCGGTCGCCCGGGGCGTCGTAGGCGCGGAGGTCCTCGATGGTGCGCACGCCCGGGGTGTCGAACCGCTCCGGCGCGGCCGGCCCCGGCTCGTCGGCGACGGCCGGCAGCACGGACGTCGCCCGCTCGATGTTGGCGGCGTAGCCGCACGCCGGGCAGTGGGCGACGAGGTCCTCGCCGACGTCGGCGGGGCACATGAACTCGGTCGAGTCCGAGCCGCCCATGGTCCCGCTGGACGCCTCGCAGGCCAGCGCGCGCAGGCCGAGCCGCTCGAAGATCCGCGTGTAGGCGCCGTGGTAGGCGTCGAACGACGCGTCCAGGCCGGCGCGGTCGATGTCGAAGCTGTAGGCGTCCTTCATCGTGAACTCGCGGGTCCGCATGAGGCCGCCCTTGGGGCGCGGCTCGTCCCGGAACTTCGTCTGGAACTGGTACCACTGCTGCGGGAGCCGCTTGTAGGAGTTCAACTCGCGGGCGACGGTCGCGAAGATCTCCTCGTGCGTCATCCCGAGGGCGAGGTCGGTGCCGCGCCGGTCGCGCAGCCGGAACATCTCCTGGCCCATCAGCTCCCAGCGCCCCGAGCGCTGCCACGGCTCGGCGGGGTGCAGGGCGGGCAGCAGCATCTCCTGCGCGCCGATCGCGGTCATCTCGGCCCGGATGATCTCGATGATCCGCGCCCGGACGCGGACGGCCAGCGGCAGCAGCGAGTAGTGGCCCGCGGTGAGCTGCCGGACGTACCCCGCCCGGAGCAGCAGCCGGTGGCTCGGCGCGTCCGCCTCGGCGGGGTCGTCGCGGAGCGTGGGCACGAACATCTGGGACCAGCGCATCCCGCGAGCGTAGCGAAGGGCGTCCGGCGCGGCGGGGAAGCGTCCGTGCGGTGCGCCGCGAGTCAGTACCCTGAGTGCCGTGAGTCGAGAAGGTGTGACGCCGCAGAGCGAGGATTTCTCCGCCTGGTACAACGAGGTGGTCGTGCAGGCCCAGCTCGTCGACCGGGGGCCGGTGCGCGGCACGATGGTCATCCGGCCGTACGGCTACCGGATGTGGGAGCTGCTCCAGGCCGACCTGGACGGGCGCATCAAGGACGCGGGGCACGACAACGCCTGCTTCCCGATGTTCATCCCGGAGTCCTACCTGCGGCGCGAGGCCGAGCACGTCGAGGGCTTCTCCCCGGAGCTCGCCGTCGTGACCCACGCGGGCGGCAAGGACCTTGAGGAGCCGCTGGTCGTGCGGCCGACGTCCGAGACGGTCATCGGCGAGTACATGGCCAAGTGGATCGACTCCCACCGCGACCTGCCGCTGCTGCTGAACCAGTGGGCGAACGTCGTCCGCTGGGAGATGCGGCCCCGGATGTTCCTGCGGACCACCGAGTTCCTCTGGCAGGAGGGCCACACCGCCCACGCCGACGAGGACGACGCGATGCGCGAGACGATGTGGGCCCTCGGCGCCTACACCGACCTCGCCCGCGACCTCGCGGCGATGCCGGTCGTCCCGGGGGAGAAGACGCCCGGTGAGCGGTTCGCCGGCGCCGTCCGCACCTACACGATCGAGGGAATGATGCGCGACGGCCGGGCCCTGCAGGCCGGGACGTCGCACTACCTCGGCACCAACTTCGCCAAGGCGTTCGAGATCCAGTACCAGGACGAGGCGGGCGCGCTGACGCTCGCGCACACGACGTCCTGGGGGATGAGCACCCGCATGATCGGCGGCGTGATCATGACGCACGGGGACGACAAGGGCCTCGTGCTGCCGCCGCGGCTCGCGCCGTACCAGGTCGTGATCGTGCCGATCGGCCGCAAGGAGCAGGGCGAGCAGGCCGCGGCGGAGGCCCGCCGGCTGGGCGCGGCCCTCAAGGAGGCGGGCGTCCGCGTGCACGTGGACGACAACCGCCCGCAGCTCTCCCCGGGCTTCAAGTTCAACGAGTGGGAGATGCGCGGCGTCCCGGTCCGCATCGAGCTGGGCAAGCGCGACATCGAGGCCGGTGTCGCGACCGTCGTGCGGCGGCTGCCGACGGTCGAGGGGCAGGGCAAGGAGCAGATCCCGCTGGACAAGGTGGCGGAGCTGCTGCCCGGGATGCTCGACGACTTCCACGCGTTCCTGCTGCGGCGGGCCGAGGAGTTCCGAGAGGAGAACACCGCCGCGGTCGACGGCTGGGACGCGTTCGCGGCACAGGTCGCGTCCGGCTGGGCCCGCGCGTTCCACTGCGGGGAGAACGCGTGCGAGGACGGCATCAAGGCCGAGACCGCCGCGACGCCCCGGGTCATCCCGTCCGACGCGCCCGAGGAGAGCGGCGAGTGCGTGAAGTGCGGCCGCCCGTCCGCCTACGGGAAGCGCGTCATCTTCAGCCGCGCCTACTGAGCGGGCACGGCACGGCGGGGCGGCACCGGGGGCGGCCGGTCAGGACGCGTCCGGCCGCTTCGGGCGGCTCGGCCGGCTCGCCTTCAGCCGGGTCAGGTACGGCTGGACGAACCACACGTAGCCGCACAGCACCAGCAGGATCGCCGCGGTGGCGGCCGTCCAGCCCGCCTCGTCGGAGACCGACTCGACGACCAGCGTGGTCGCCGCGGTCATCGACGCCATCAGCGCCAGGGCGCCGATGATCCCGAACAGGTTGGCGCGGCGGATCAGCAGCGGCTTCTGCCCGAGCTGGAACAGGATCCGGTGGTGGAACACCGGCGCGATGAAGCAGACCGAGGCGAACGCCGCACCGAACAGCGCGATGTAGAACAGCACCGTCCCGGCCCCTTCGACCTTCTCGTAGTGCGTCGAGAACGGCACGATCAGCAGGAACGCGAACAGCACCTGCACGCCGGTGGTGGCGACGCGGAACCCCTGGAGCAGCTCGACGAACTGCCGGTCGAGGCGCTCGTGCTCGGTCTCGTTGCGGGGCTTTTCGGCCGGGTCCGTGGTCATGAAAGCCATTTACCCCAGTAAAACGGTCGTCAGTCCACCAACTCGGTCACCACTGACATCACGTCCAACCCCGGCATCACGCCTAGTCCAGCGACGCCTGCTCCACGCGCAGCGCGAGCATCGAGACGTCGTCGCGGAGGTCGCTGTCGCAGAAGTTGAGCAGCGCGTCCTCCACCGCGTCGAGCATGCCCGCCGGCGTCGCGCCCGCGTGCCCGGCGAGGGCCTCCAGCAGGCGTTCCTGGCCGAACTCCTGCCGCGTCATGTTGCACGCCTCCAGCACCCCGTCGGAGTGCAGGATGAGGGTGTCGCCGACGCCGAGCTCGATCGTGTCCTGCCCGGCCTCGAAGTCGTCGAACAGGCCGAGCGGGACGCCGCCGCGCGACGCCGACCTGATCACCCCGTCGGCGCGCACGACGATCGCGGGCGGATGCCCCGCCGTGCCGAGCGACACCGTGACCCGCTCGGTCTCGACCGTCAGCCCGGCCATCACCGCCGTGACGAACCGGTCCTCGTCCATCAGCGCCTCGTTCACGATGCCGAGGACGTCCCCCGGGTCGGCCTTCCACCGGGCCGCCAGCCGCGCGCAGTGCCGCGCCGCCGCGGTCACCGCCGCCGCGTCCTCGCCCTTGCCGCACACGTCGCCGAGGATCAGCCCCCAGCCGTTCTCGGTGCGGAACACGTCGTAGAAGTCGCCGCCGACCTCCGAGCCGTGCGTCGCCGTCAGGTACTTCGCGGCCACGCTGACGCCGGGGATCGCGGGCAGCGCCCTCGGCAGCAGGCCCGCCTGCAGCGTCTCGGCGACCTCGGCGCGGCGCCGGTAGAGCCGCGCCGCCCGGATCACCAGGGCGAGGTAGCGGCCGAGGCGCTGGACGACGCCGAGGTCCATGAGGTCGAACGGTCCGTACTCGCCGCTCGCCGCCAGGGTGATCGTCCCCATGGCGCGGTCGCCGTCCTCGATGGGGACGCTCAGGACCGAGGTCACGCCGATCTTGCCGCAGACGGGCTGGCCGTCCGGGCACACGCCGAGGACGTCGAGGTTCTCCAGGTGCGGCCGCAGCGCGCTCTGCCGGGTGAGGTAGACGGTGTGCGGGAGGGTGCCCTGGACGGGCTCCACCTCCTCCAGCATCCGCGCCGCCTCGACGGAGCGCTCGTCCTCCGGGCCCATCACCACCTGGCGGCGCAGCGCCGGCGGGGTGCCGCCGGCCTGCGCGGACGGTCCGGGGCCGCCGTTCCCGACGGTCAGGTCGATGAACGCCCAGTCGGCCAGTTCGGCGGCCAGCAGCCGGGCGCACCGCCGGATGGCCACGGTCTCGTTGAAGACCGGCTCGTCGAGCAGCAGCTCGCTGGCCGTGGCGAGGACGTCCATCCGGTGGACGATCGTGGCGACGGCCTCGTCGTCCGGCTGCGCGGCGTGGGTGCTCCGCGCGTGCTCCTCGCGGGCGGGCACGTCCGGCGCGGGGGCCGTGCCGGTGCCGACCGCCAGCGCGGACGCGGTCTCGGTGGACGTGCCGCGGGCGGCGATCGTCCGGGCCGGCGCCGCCCGTCCCGCCGCGGCCGCGGAAGGGGCCGGCGCGGACGGCGCACGGCCGGCCGCCGACCGTCTGGCCTTCGGCTGCGCCGCGGCCGGGCCGCTGTCGACCGCGGGCGCGTTCGCCGGCCCCGCGGCCGCCACGACCATCGGGTCGGGCTCGCCGCGGATCCACACCCGGGCCAGCGTCACCGTCGCGTCGACCGGGTGCTCGCGGCCGAGGAAGCGGACCTTCACCGGGTGCCGCCGCCCCGTCCGGACGACCGCGGCGATCTGCGACCGCACGGCCGCGCGGGTCGCCATGTCGCAGAACGCCGTGAACTGCTTGCCCGACACGTAGCCGGCGGACGTGCCGAGCAGTGCCGCGGCCTGCCGGTTCACGCGGCGGACGGTGGTGTTGCGGTCGAGGAGGAACAGCGGCACGGGGGCGTCCTGGAAGACGGTGCGCAGCACCCGCCGCTCGTTCTCGGCCGCGGCCGACCCGCCCTGCTCGCCGGTGTGCTCGGTGCCGACGGTCCGCAGCACCGTCAGTGCCAGCTCCAGCTCGACCAGGGCCGCGTCCAGGGTGGCGCGCAGGTCGGGCTGCGGCACACCGGCGGCCTGGCGCAGTTCGCCGATGCGCCCCTCAAGGTCCGAGATCTCCCGCAGCAGGGTCTCGGGTTCGAGCTGGTCGGACTGATCGTGCATGTGGTCTCCCTCTCGTCCGCGACGCACGATGGAAGCGGGTCGCGCCAGGCCGGAGGCCGGCCGGGCGACGGCCTCGGCGCCGCGCCGCCGGGTCGCACCGGACCCGGCTCTGCGCAGCTTATGCGCCCCCTCCCCGTGCGCCTAGATCCATGACCTAGGGAAGCCCTTGCTGGCCGACGATTCGCTGGGCGAGTGCGGTGAGCTTCACATGACGCGTCTGTGAGATGCGGCGCATCTCCGCGAATGCGGTGTCGGCGTCGCACCCCAGCGCGTGCATGAGGATGCCCTTCGCCTGGTCGACGATGGCGCGCGCCTCGACCGCCTCCTGGAGCTGGATGGCGGTCCGGTGCACGACGTCGTACTGCCGGGTGTTGCTGACGGCGGCGCTGCCCTGGGCCATGAGCAGGGAGGCGATCCCGTGCTGGGCCGACCCGAGCGCTTTCGGCGTCACCCCGAACAGGGTGAGCGTGACGAGGACCGGCGGGTTCAGGTGCGGCGTGGTGGTGAAGCAGCGCACCCCCCGGCGCAGCATGTCGGCCATCGCCTCGGGCCAGCGCGTCTCGGCGAGGATGTCCTCGGACGACTGCGCCCGGCGGTCCAGCACCGCGTCGAACGCCGGTCCGCGGCCGCGGACCAGCTGCCGCTCGACGATCTCGGCGAGGTCGGGATGGCTGGCGGCGGCGGCCAGCGGCTCCGGCCGGAACTCCTCGGGCACCGCGATGCCGCCCGCCGCCCGGTCGGGGCCCCGGTTCTGCCGGGGGACGCGCGGCACGTCCGCCGCGTCGGCCGGCGGGAGGCCGAGCTCGGCGCCCGGGTCGTGCGCGGGTTCGGCGGGCAGCGCCCAGCGCACGCTCGACGCGCCCGCGCAGCCGGGGACGACGCGCGAGGCGAGGTCGGTCACCCGGTGCAGGGTGCCGATGTCGGAAGACTCCCCGACCATCCCCAGCCGGGCGATCTCCAACGCGAGCTGGTCGGTCAGCACGGTCTCGGTGGACGTCACCCCTCCGAGATTATCCTGCGTTCCGGGATGCGGGGTCGGCGGCGTCCGGCCCGCTCCACGCGCACGGTTTCCCGGTCATGAGGGGGTCATGGCGGGCCGTGGTCGTGGGCTGCCGGGGGCCGATGGCGCGGAGGGGGCTCGGGAGGGTACCGGGG
>NZ_SMKM01000314.1 GCF_004348665.1 Actinomadura sp. GC306
ACTCCCGCCAGCTACGACGGTCCCCCGGTTCGACGTGATCCGCTTGAATGGCGGCGGACGGAGCGGGATGTTCGAAGAGACGTGGGCACGGTCGGCACTCGAACCCCGCGACCCCGCGATCGGCTACGCGCCGGACGGCGGCATCGTCACGCTCTACCCGCTCGACATCGCGGCGGGCATCCCCCACGGCCTGATCGTGGGGGAGACCGCCGCCCGGCAGCACGCCGTCCGGAACATCGCCCTCGCGCTCGCGTCGTGCTACTCCCCCTGGGACCTCACGTTCGCCTTCGCCGGGCTGGGCGAGCACCCGCTGGGCGAGCCTCTCGACCTCCCGCACATCGTCTTCTCCGACGACGAACTCCTCAGACGACCGCAGCGGCTCCGGGGGTTCATCGACTACGTGGCGGACGAGCTGGAATCCAGGGCGTCCGCGGAGCCGGATAGTGCGCCGGGCGTGGTCGTGTTCGCGGACGTATCGCTGGAGTTCCGGTCCGGCCAACGCGAGGTGGTCAAGGCGCTGCTCTCGCTCGCGGAACGCGGCAAGGCCCTCGGGGTGCATCTCCTGGTCAGCACGTCCACCGTCGAAGACACCACGACATGGAACCGTCTCCTGCCCCTCCTCGGCTGGCGCGTCGTGGCAAGCCGCCTGCCGTCGGCCGAGCTTCAGCGCGTCCTCGAAATGGGCGCCCTTTCCTTCC
The DNA here is from genome assembly GCF_004348665.1 of Actinomadura sp. GC306. Classification (GTDB taxonomy): domain Bacteria; phylum Actinomycetota; class Actinomycetes; order Streptosporangiales; family Streptosporangiaceae; genus Spirillospora. The sequence goes on from NZ_SMKM01000314.1 coordinate 699, forward strand.
GCGACGAGCACAGCGCCTACCTCCGCGCGGGAAACCGCAGCCCACGCCAGTTCACCCTGGCCCCGGACCCGCCACGTCCAGCAGTCCACGACTTCGTCCAGCGGACCCAGCGCCGTTGGAAGACCCTTCGTAGGCAGGCCGCCTCGCGAACCCTTGATGCGGGATCCTTCGACGTCATAGTCGAGGAACTCCCCGATATCGTCCCCGACACAGAATTGACGCAAGACGACCGTCACGCGGCGACCGACGCCGGTAAGGCGACGGCGGCATTGCGGGAGATCCTCACCAAGCAAGCCGAGGACGTGCGTCAGGGACGGTCACGCGCACATCGGCACCTGATCTTCCCCGCTCCATACGTGCTGGAGATGAGAACGGTGGCGCGGCTGTACGGGAAGGTACTCGCCGAAAGGAGGCTGCTGACACGGGGCGACCTGGTCACCATGGCCTATGCCCGCTTCTCCCTGGAGGACGACCCTCGCTCCGCGTTCGACCACCTGAAGCGCCTGTACAGCAGAAGTCGGGGAAGCGTCGTTCTCTTTCATGATCCTCCCGGGCAGGACCCCGGGAACAGTGGCCTTCGACCCGAGATGGTCAGGCGTCTGATCAGGTTGATGGACGAGGAGCACGACGACGCGCTGATCATTCTCTCCGGCGAACCGGCGCGGTTCCACGAGTTGCGCCGCACCGTTCCAGAGTTCGCCGAGCGGTTCCGGTGGGTCACCGCGTTGGAGCCGGGTACCCCGCCGGGCACCATCGAAGACCCGGCCGTCGCCGAGATCCTCCGCAGGCTCCGGAACGCCGAGATGCACGCCAGGCCGCCGGACGAGCGACGTCCCCGTCACATCGTGTACGCGGGGACGGACATGCTGCGAATCGCCAGGCTGGCGGTGGAGTATGGGCGGATGCTGGCTGAGCTGGGCGTGCTCTCCCGCGGCGATGTGCGGGAGGCCACCGCCGACTGGTTGGGCTATATCGCAGACGAGCCGGATAAGACCATGGCCGACCTCTTCCGCGAGAGCCGGGGCGGCGTCCTGCTCCTGCACATGACCCGGAAGGCCATCGCTCCAGTGGGGACCACGACTGAGGCGATCTTCCTGGAGCAGCTACGGTCACTGGTACGGGAACACGGCGAAAACCCGGTCGTCATCGTCTGCGTCGACGACGGGCAGATGCTCGGCTTCCGCAGGTTCGAGCCTCACTTCGCCGACCTGTACCGCAGGCTCTCGGAGTTCCCGTTGATCGTGGGGGACACGTCGCCAGAGGAGCCGGCCGAATCGCCGCCGGAACTGCCGGAACTGCCGGAGCTGGTCTACGCGCGGGAGCTTCCCGCCGTTACCAGTCGTCGAATTCCAATCGGAATTCAACATCGCCCGCGCGAGCCGGCTTACGTCCATTTCGACGCGGATCCGCATCTACTGGTCGCCGGGCCGCCGAGGTCGGGGCGCGCGAACGCCCTGCAGCTGCTCATCGACGGGATCAGGGCGCGGCCGGCCGGTGCAGCGACCGACGTCTACGTTTTCGACGCGCACGGGATTCTGCGGTCGCTCGCTGAGGAGCATGGCCATGCCGCATTCCAGGTTCCCGAGGTCGGATACACCGATTCGGTCGAGGAATTCCGCGAGGTCGTGGACTGGTTCGTGCGGGAGCCTCCTGAGACCGAGGTCTTCCTCTTCGTGATCGACCGCGATCTGGAGGACGATCCGCTGCGGGTTTTCCCCCGACATCTACTGACCTCGTTCGACAATCGCGTTCACCTCGTGTTGGCGAAGCTGCTCACCGTCCCCGACCAACGTCTCGATCCGATGGTGTCCGCGTTGCATGAGGCCGGCGCGCCGGCACTGCTTCTCGGGTCTCAGTACGGCCAAGAGCACCGGTTGTACGAGGCCGAGCCGCCGTCTGGACCTGGGCTGGTCGGGCGCGGAGTACTGGTTCGCGGTGGGCGGCGGCACGTCGTCCAGGTCGCCGATCGGTTTGGCTGATGGTCAGCGGCAGGAGGGGGCGGGGAAGCTCCACAGGGCTCGTTTGTGGGCGTATTCGGCGACCGTCCAGATGCGGTTCCAGCTTCGGAAGCAGGACAGGTCCTCCGGGCCGTAGGAGATGGTGCGGGACGTGATGCCCGTCCACCCCCACCATTCACGCTGCGCCGAGAAGAGCCGTCCGCGCTTGTTGCCCAAGCCCTGCGTGAACCACCATTGGCCGTTCGTCCTGACCGCACCTTGAATACGGTCATAAGGCAGTGGCGCAGCCCAGTCGGCCTGGACGGTGCCGTATCCGGACAGTGCCCGCACCGGCCAGGTCACGACACGTCCTCTCGCTCCCTTGGGCCGGCACCATTCGCCGGCGATGAGGGCGTGGTGTCCGGTCGTGCGGTCTATGGCGGTCCAGGACATGCGCAGCGGGCCGCTCCCCCTGCATTGCCCGCCGCCCCAGCCGCGAGCGAAGTTCCAGCTTCCCGTCTGGGGCATCACGTAGCGGTGCCCGTGGCCGTAGTACTTCCCGCCCTGGAGACCGACCCGGCCGGGCTTGCCGGTAGAGCCCGCCTTGCTCCCGCCCAGGTCGTAGATGAGGCGCGTGTCGAACTCGCGTAGGCCGCGGCGGGTGTCGGCCACGTAGAGCTTGTCGCCGTACCAGGCGATGCCGCCCGCGTGGATGCCGATGTCGGTGAAAGTGGGGCTCTTCCCCTTCATCGTCGGATAGACCAGCAGGACGTGCCGGTACACGCGCCGGTCGGGGTCGACGAACGTCACCTTGACGCGTCCGCTGGCGTGCCAGGAGACCAGAATCGGCCGCGTGCCGCCCGGCAGGCGCTCCGACGCCCTGGAGTCGGACGCGGTCGTGACGCCCTGCGGCACCCACGCGCGGGTGGCGGTGTCCGCCCGATTGAAGCAGTACACGAGCGCCCCGGCGGGCACGCCGGCCGCCTTGCCGCAGCCGCCGCGCAGCTTCTTTCCGCCCTGCAGCCCGTCGGCACCGGCCCGGTGCAGCTTCCCGTCGAGCGCCCGGATCGGCACGGCCAGGCCGGGGCCGCGGCGCAGGTCCAAGTCGCGGAGATCCAGCGCCGCGGCCGGGGCCGCCGCCGCCCGCGCGGGCGGTGCGACGACGGCTCCCGCCATCGCCAGCGGCACTCCGGCCGCGAAGACCGCACCCCATCTCCGACACGGAGCGTTCAAGATCATCACGCTCTGCAGCGTTTCCCGCCGCGGCCCGGCGAAACGTCTCCCCCGGATGCGTTGACTTGCGGCGTGTTGTTGTTATGGCGAGCCACATAACAACAACACGCCGCAAGTCAACGGGGTCGGGCGGTCAGGGGAGGTGGCACGTGCCGGTGTCGGACTTTGTCGGGTCGCTTTCAGAGGTGGCCGTTATGCGCAGGGGTGCGCGGCGGGGCGTGGTCGAGTCGGCCTTCGCCCATACCTCGACCTTTGTGCGGTCTCTCGCCTCGGCGGTGGCCAGTTCGTTGGGGAGCCATGCCGTCCAGCCGGGGGGTGCTGTGGCGGTGAGGCGGAACACGTCGGAGCCGTGGTGGCCGCTGCCGCCCCGGCCCGTGTTGCGGAGCGTCACCGTGCACTTGGTCCAGCCGGCGCCGGTCGGGCGGGCGTGGCCGTTGCCGACGCGGACGCCGCGCCGCTGCGGCCCGGCGCCGTCCAGCGAGCGGATCGCGACCGTGTACGACAGGACGCCCTTCCTGTCGCGATGCACGTCTAGGACGTAGAAGTGCAGCCCGTTCGCCTCGTCGACGTACTCGTACTCGCTGCCGGAGTTCGTCCCCGCGTGGAAGAGGGCGTCCGAGAGCTGCCGGTAGTCGCCGATCGTCATCTTCTGCGGGGTGCCGTCCGGCAGGACGAAGTCGACCTTGTCGATGTCCTGCGGGTTGGCGTCCTTCACCCAGATGAACGGGGCCCGGTCCTGGTCCTTCGTCTTCGCCAGCAGGACGCCGGAGTCGGGGGTGAACGAGTCGGTGCCCATCCGGTCGACGACCTCGATCGTGTAGTTGTCGTAGCCGCCGCCGTCGCAGAGCGGGTCGGTGGCGGTGTCGCAGGCCGGGCTCCGATCGCCGCCGAGGACGAGGTTGATGCCCGCGAGACCGCCCCTGCCGGGCTGGACAGCGCGGGCCGTCACCCGGGCGACGACCGTGCCGGACGTGGCGAGCGTCTCCCGGTCGAGCCGCAGGACCTTGGCGGGGTCGACGATGCCGAGCTTCAGTTTGTTGCGCAGCATGTGCTGCGCGCCCATGGACGCGCCGCCGGTGGCGGGGATCGTCCAGCGGCTGTGCGGGCCGCCGGGGCCGTTGAAGGTGCCGCGGCTGAGCATGTCCCACGGGCCGCTGAAGGCACGGCGCGGCGGGTCGCTGTACGGGTTGTTGTAGTTGTCGCCGATGCCCAGGATGTGGCTGAACTCGTGGGCGAACACTGACATGCCGGAGCTTTCGGCCTGCGTGGAGCTGCCGGAGACGGCGTTCGGCCAGAGCGTGGAGCCGGCCTGCCAGGACGTCCAGTCGACGTAGCGGGTGTCCACCCAGTTCGGCAGGTTCGGGTCGCCGGGACCCCATTCGGGCGGGACGTCCTCCTTCGAGGTGAACTTCATCTCGCCGAACTCCTGCCAGGTGGACGACTCGTCCTGGCCGGCACTCAAGAAGAACACGAAGTCGAACTCGGCGGCCTTCTCCTCGCCGACGTCGGCGAGCCATGCGGCGCGGGCGTCGGCGCGCAGGTCGCGGTCGCAGGTGTCGCCTTCTGGGCAGCCCATGCCGCCCTGCATCCGGCTCTCCACGCCGTACTCGTGGTCCTTGGCGGGCATCTCGTACGCGCCGAACGCGGTGAGGTTGACCCCGTACCGGCCGCCGGAGTCCTCCATCCAGTACTCGTGGAGGGTGTGGCCGTGGTTGAGCTTCTGCGGCTTGTTGAGGAAGTCCTGGTAGAACCGGGCGACCTCTTCGCGGGGGACGTCGCTGACCCCGACGGGGTTGCCGAAGATGGTCGAGTTGTGCGGCTGCGTCACCACGAACGGCTGGTTCGGGTAGTCGACGAGGACGATCGCGCCGTTGAAGTTCTTCTCCGACCCCTTGCGGGACGGGTCGGCCCACGACGTGCCGGGGATGGCGCGGTAGTCGTCCCAGGTCATGGTGTCGGGGAGCTCGTAGTTCTGCGGGTCGATGGGACGCGGGGCACCCGCCGCGAACGTGCGGACGCCCGGCTCGTCGAGCTGCCACGGCTGCGTCTGCGGCCAGTGGCGCATCTGCCACGGGTTGGCGGTGGGTTCCGGGACGGGAGGGCTCGGCTGCGCGGCGGCCGGGACGACCGCGAGGCCCACGACCAGCCCTACGGCCGCCGCGGGCACCAGCAGCATGTTCTTGACGCGCATCTTTCCCCTGCCTCTGGTGGGTTGCGCAGAACGTAAGGCAGGGGATTCGGCCCGGCTACGGCCGAGTTAGCCGAGCTTGCGTGGTTTGCCCTGGCATGTCGGACAGTGCGCCCAGGTCACACCGGAAGCTCAGACCGGAAGCTCCCGTCCCGCGACGACGATGCCGTCCTCGTCGCTGTAGAGCCAGTCGCCCGGACGGAACTCCACGCCCCCGAACGTGACCGGGACGTCCACCTCGCCGGCGCCGTCCTTGGCGCTCTTGCGCGGGTTCGAGCCGAGGGCCTTCGCGCCGAGGTCCAGTTCGCGCAGCGCCGCCACGTCCCGGACCGCGCCGTTGATGACGACCCCGGCCCAGCCGTTCGCGACCGCCGCCGCCGCGATCATGTCGCCCATCAGCGCGGACGCCAGCGAGCCGGCGCCGTCCACGACCAGGACGCGGCCCTCGCCGGGCGTATTCAGCAGCTTCTTCACCAGCCCGTTGTCACGGTGGCAGCGCACGGTCGAGACGGGGCCGGCGAACGAGACCCGGCCGCCGTAGCTCTGGAACTGCGTCTCGCAGCTGCGCAGCTCGTCCCCGAAGTCGTCGATGAGGTCAGCGGTCGCGAAGTCCATGCCCGGCAGCCTACTGGGCGGTAACCCGGGTGGGCGCGGGCGCGTCGATGGGCCGGCCGATCAGCCGGGACAGCACGATCGACGTCTTGGTCGCGGTGATGTTGTCCTCGCGCCGCAGCCGTTCGAGGACCTCCTCCAAGTGCCGGATGTCGCGGGCCCGCACGTGGACGAGCGCGCTGGCGTCGCCGCTGATCGTGTAGGCGGCGACGACCTCCGGGTGGCCGCGGACGCTCGAATGGATCTCGTCGGGGGACGTCGCGCCCGTGCAGAAGATCTCGATGAACGCCTCGGTCGTCCAGCCGAGCGCCGCCGGGTCGACGACGGCCGCGAAGCCGTTGATGACGCCGTCCGCGCGCAGCCGGTCGACGCGCCGCTTCACCGCCGGGGCCGACAGCCCGACCTTGTCGCCGATCTGCGCGTACGAGGCGCGGCCGTCCTCCAGCAGCTGCGCAACGATCCGCCGGTCCAGCTCATCAAGACGCAACAAATAACACCTCTGAAGTCGCTTTCCGCCATTGGGAGACGGTCGATTCCGAACATACGCTGGGATACGGACCGGCGGCCACCTGACCCCGCCCGGCC
>NZ_SMKM01000315.1 GCF_004348665.1 Actinomadura sp. GC306
CGGCAGGACATGTTGCGGGGGGTGGCGCGCAGCGGTTAGGGTCGTCCGGGCGAGCCGACGCTTCTTCGACGACTCGACGATCTGGTGTCGGTATCTACCGCCCCCCGAACAGCCCCCGTTCAGAACCGCTCTCATCCCGGTCCGCCAAGGCCCGGACTCCTCCCGACCCCGCGCACAGAACCCGCCGTACGGGTTTTACACAGGGTGCCCTATGCCTATGCACAGCTTGTGGACAACTCTGTGGACAACTCGTGAGAGAGTAGGGCTTCCGCGTCGCGGCCGTGCCCTGTGAGGCCGTTCGCGGCCCGCGGGACGGACGGGCAGTCAGGTACTGCGACGAACGGAGGGGGAGGGGACCTTGCGCATGGACGGTCAGGATCTCGGATCAGTCTGGGCCCGCACCCTCACCGCCCTGGCCGAGAGTGATCTGTCTCCCAGTTACCGCGCATGGCTGCCGATGGTCCGACCGCTGGCGCTCGTGGAGGGCACGGCCCTTCTCGCCGCGCCGAACGAGTTCGCCAAGGACGCGCTGGAGACCCGGCTCCGCAACCTCATCACGCAGGCCCTGTCACGCGAGTTGGGCAGGGAGATCCGTGTCGCGGTCACCGTCCAGCCGGAACCGCCCGTAGCCCCTGGTACCGCGCCTGGCGCAGGCCCTGGGGCGGGCCCAAGGCCCGGGACGGGAGAGCCGCTTTCGGCTCCCATTCCTGGGGCCGGGCCCGGCGCCGGTGTGCACGACGCCACACCTTCTTACTCAGACCCCTACGGGGATCGTCCGCAGGACGACCGTGACCGGGACCGCTCCTACACAGAGTCCGGTTACGGCGAGCAGCAGTACGGCGACACGTCCTACACCGACCCCACGCGCGGTGATCCGCCGCGTGGCGACCGGCCGGAGCGGTCCGAGCGGCCGTTTCCGGAGCGGTCGTTCGGTGAGCAGGCGTACCGGCCTCAGCCGGGTGCCGGCCCGGGGCAGGGAGCGCCCGGAGGTTATCCACAGGCTGAGGATGACGACCGTGGTTCTTATCCGCCTGTGTCCCGTCCTCCCGCGTATGGCGCGGGGCCCGGGGGACGAGGTTCGGCCCCCTATGACGGGCGCGGCCCACAGGGCTACCCGGGTTTCGGAAACCAAGAGGAGTTCGGTGGGGAGCCCTCCGGGCGTCCACCGCGCTCGCATCTGAACGACCGCACGCTGGGTCCGCTGCGTCCGGGGAACGGCCGGGGCGGGGAGCCGGAGCACGAACCCCGGCACAGTGGAAGCGACCCACAGCGCGGACACGCCGAAGACACCTTCCCGGGGGGCGACCCGTCGTTCGGCGGTGGTGAGCAGCAGTACCGCGGTGAGGAGCCCTACAGGAGTGAGGGGTCCTTTCGGGACGAGGAGGGCTCCGAGTCCCGCGGGCCTGGGCCTGGGCCGGCGCCAGGGGGCGGGGGCGGCTCGTCCGGTTCGGGTCCCGTCGCGTCCGAGCACGCACGCCTGAACCCCAAGTACACGTTCGAGACGTTCGTCATCGGGTCGTCCAACAGGTTCGCGCACGCCGCCGCAGTGGCGGTCGCAGAGCAGCCTGCCAAGGCGTACAACCCGCTGTTCGTCTACGGCGACTCCGGCCTCGGCAAGACGCACCTCCTCCACGCGATCGGGCACTACGCGCAGAGCCTCTTCAACGGGGCACGCGTCCGCTACGTGAGTTCCGAGGAATTCACGAACGACTTCATCAACTCGATCCGCGACGGAAAGGCCGACGGGTTCCGCCGCCGGTACCGCGACGTCGACATCCTCCTTGTGGACGACATCCAGTTCCTTGAGGGCAAGGAGCAGACGCAGGAGGAGTTCTTCCACACGTTCAACACGCTGCACAACGCCAGCAAGCAGATCGTGATCTCCAGCGACCGCCCGCCCAAGGAGCTCGTGACGCTGGAAGACAGGCTGCGCAACCGGTTCGAGTGGGGGCTGACGACCGACGTCCAGCCGCCGGAGCTGGAGACGCGCATCGCGATCCTGCAGAAGAAGGCGCGCCAGGAGGGCCTGGCCGCGCCGCCGGACGTGCTGGAGTTCATCGCCTCGCAGATCGCGACGAACATCCGCGAGCTGGAGGGCGCGCTGATCCGCGTCACTGCGTTCGCGAGCCTGAACCGGCAGTCGGTGGACATGAAGCTCGCCGAGATCGTCCTCAAGGACCTCATCCCCAACGACTCCGGTCCCGAGATCACCGCGGCGATGATCATGGCGCAGACGGTCGAGTACTTCGGGACGACGATCGAGGACCTGTGCGGGCCGTCGCGCTCGCGGATGCTGGTCACCGCGCGGCAGATCGCGATGTACCTGTGCCGGGAGCTGACGGAGCTGTCCCTCCCCAAGATCGGGCAGCAGTTCGGCGGCCGCGACCACACGACGGTCATGCACGCCGAACGCAAGATCCGGTCGCTGATGGCGGAGCGGCGCGCCATATACAACCAGGTCACCGAGCTGACGGGGCGGATCAAGCACCAGGCCCGCAAGCGCTGACCGGCTCCTTTTGCACACTGTGGACAGACCTGCACGACGCCTGTGGACGGGCCCCGAATGCCTCGTCCACAACCCGCTCGCCCACCGAAACCGGCAAAAGGCGCGCATCCCCCGAGAGTCGAAGGCACTACTCACAAGTTGTGGAAAACTCTGGGGATTTTCGTGGATAACCCGGTGGGCAACCCCTGGAGAACCTGAGGATGAGCAGTGGACGGATGTGGACCGGCTGTGCACGAGCACCCGGTCACCTGGGGACAACCGGTGGACATCCCGTGGACATCCGGTGGACGAGCTGGGGACGGACCTGGGGAGGACCCGGCTGATCACACGTCCGGTGTACACAGGCCATCGAAACCACAGGCATACCCGTGGAGAACTCGTGGAAAACCGGGGGATGACTTGAGGACGACGTGTGGGGAAAACTTCGCCGTCCCCAGGCGCCGCCGCGCCGTCCACTCCCCATGCACAGGGCCGGTGGACAGAGAAACGCATCCTGACCTGCGAAAACAGGCTCTGTCCACACTATCCACCGCCCCTATGACTGGTACTGCACTACTTCTCTATCCAAGAAAAGATCCATCTCAAATCAGGGCCTGGGGAGAACCTGTCCCGAGCGCCCGGGCCGAGGCAGGATCACCTCACCGTTGTCCGACACCTGCAGGAGGCGGGTCCCCTTGAAGTTCCGCATCGACAGAGACGCCCTTGCCGACGCCGTCGCGTGGACCGCGCGTACGCTTCCCGTCCGTCCCCCGGTGCCTGTCCTCGCCGGCATGCACATCGTCGCCGGGGGTGAGGACAACAGCGACCGGCTGAAGCTGTCCGCGTTCGACTACGAGGTCTCCGCGCAGGTGTCCACGGACATCGACGTGGAGGAGGCGGGAACGGCGCTCGTGTCCGGACGTCTCCTCGCAGAGATCTCCCGCAGCCTTCCTCCACACCCTGTGGAGGTGACGACCGACGGCGCGAAGGTGATGCTGCGCTGCGGCAGCGCGAAGTTCACACTCCTCACCATGCCTGTGGAGGACTACCCGACCCTGCCGGAGATGCCGCCGGCCGCCGGGTCCGTGGGCAGTGACGAGTTCGCCGCCGCCGTGTCCCAGGTCGCCATCGCCGCGGGCAAGGACGACACGATCCCCATGCTGACCGGTGTCCGTGTGGAGATCGAGGGCGAGACCGTCACGCTGGCGTCCACCGACCGCTACCGGCTCGCCGTGCGCGAGATGCACTGGAAGCCGGAGCGCCCCGACTTCTCCGCCGTCGCGCTCGTCCCCGCCCGGACCCTCGCCGACACCGCCAAGTCGCTGACGGCGGGCGCGGAGGTGTCGATCGCGCTCGGCGGTGCGGGAGGCACCGGCGAAGGCATGATCGGTTTCGAGGGCGGCGGCCGCCGGACCACGTCCCGCCTCCTGGACGGCGACTTCGTCAAGTACCGGTCGCTGCTGCCGAGCGAGTACGCGGGCCTGGCCGAGATCCAGACCGCGCCGTTCATCGAGGCGGTCAAGCGCGTCTCGCTGGTCGCGGAGCGCAACACCCCGGTGCGGCTATCGTTCAGCCAGGGCGAGGTCGTTCTAGAGGCGGGGACCGGGGACGAGGCTCAGGCCGTGGAGGCCCTGGAGGCGTCCCTGGAGGGCGAGGACATCGACATCGCCTTCAACCCCCAGTTCCTGCTCGACGGGCTCTCAGCGATCGGCTCGGACGTTGCGAGGCTGTCCTTCACGACCCCGACGAAGCCGGCCGTCCTGACCGGCAAGCCGCCGCAGGACGGCGAGAACCCGAACTACCGCTACCTGATCATGCCCGTCCGGCTGTCCGGGTAGGGACGGGCTGTCTTCGAGGTAAGCCGCATATGACCCTTCTCGCCCTGCGCGGTGGCGCGCTCGCGGTGAGAAGGGATGACCTTCGGGCATGCACAGCTCTGGGTGCCCCTGGGGACGACGTCCACAGGGTCGCCTCCGCGCCCGCGCACGCGTGAGGATCAGGCAGGTGCGGTGAACCGCCGCGCGGTATCCGGCCGCGCGGCCGCAAGCCGTACGGTCCGGCAGGCGCGGGGTGGGACGCGCGTGGAGTTACGCACAGGAAGAGAGTGGGCTTTTCATGGAGCTTGGCATCATCGGCCTGGGCAAGATGGGCGGCAACATGGCCGAGCGGCTGCGCAGGGGCGGCCACACGGTCGTGGGCTATGACCGCGATCCCGACGTCAGCGACGTGGGCTCGATCCAGGAGCTGGCCGAACGGCTGTCCCCGCCGCGTGCCGTGTGGGTGATGGTGCCGGCAGGGCAGCCCACCGCGGACACTATCCACAGCCTGGGGGAAACTCTTCAGCCCGGCGACGTGGTCATCGACGGTGGCAACACCCACTATGTGGACGACCAGAAGCACGGTGATGCGCTGGCCGCCAAAGGGATCGGCTTCGTGGACTGCGGTGTCAGCGGCGGCGTGTGGGGCCTGGAGAACGGCTACGCGCTCATGGTCGGCGGCGACGACGACACGGTGAAGCGGCTGATGCCGATCTTCGAGACGCTCAAGCCCGCGGGGGAGTACGGCTTCGTCCACGCCGGGACGACCGGCGCCGGGCACTTCGTGAAGATGGTCCACAACGGCATCGAGTACGCGATGATGCAGGCGTTCGGCGAGGGCTACGAGCTGATCGAGGCCAGCGGCATCGTGACCCGCGTACCCGAGACGTTCCTGAGCTGGCAGGAGGGCACGGTCATCCGGTCGTGGCTGCTCGACCTCCTGAACCGGGCGCTCGCCGAGGACCCCGAACTGGACGACCTGCGCGGCTACGCCAACGACTCCGGCGAGGGCCGCTGGACGGTGCAGGCCGCCGTCGAGCACGCCGTCCCGCTGCCCGCCATCAGCGCCTCCCTGTTCGCCCGGTTCGCGTCCCGCCAGGAGGACTCCCCCGCTATGCGGGTCGTCGCGGCCCTCCGCAACCAGTTCGGCGGCCACGCCACCGAAACCGCCGCCGCCGGCGACTCCCCCGGCGCCGACGTAACCCCACCCCCGGTCTGACCCACCGCTGCACCGCCCGCCGGGAGCCGGTCCCTGACCACCTCGGTCATCTCTGGCCGCGCGCGCTTCCCACACTTTGGGCCGAGGGAGTTATCCACAATTTCCGTTGGCCCTTCCGGGCTGGGGCGGCTCGCGCGATCGTTGGGAGCGGTCGGTCGCCGGCAGGCGGAACGGCATCGGATGTGGACGGACGCGGGGGTGGCCTATGTGGCTGTGGAAGGCTCTACGCTCGTGTCTCGTGCACGTCGCCCACCTCTCCCTGCAGGACTTCCGCTCGTATCCGACCGCCGAAGTCGCGCTAGAGCCCGGGGTCACCACGTTCGTGGGGCCGAACGGGCAGGGGAAGACGAACCTGGTCGAGGCCATCGCGTACGTCGCCTCGCACGGCAGTCACCGGGCGGCGACGGACGCGCCGCTCGTCCGGCACGGCGCGCCGCGTGCGATCGTGCGCGCCGGGGTGGTGAAGGACGACCGCAAGGCGCTGATCGAGCTTGAGATCAACCCGGGGAAGGCGAACCGGGCGAGGCTCAACCGGTCACCGGTCCCCCGGCCGCGCGAGATCCTCGGAATGCTGCGGACGGTGCTGTTCGCCCCCGAGGACCTCTCGCTGGTGAAGGGCGACCCGGGGGAGCGCCGCCGGTTCATGGACGAGCTGCTGACCGCGCGGGCTCCGCGTTTCGCGGGTGTGCGATCCGACTACGACCGCGTCCTCAAGCAGCGCAATGCGCTGCTGAAGTCCGCTGCGGCGCATCGGCGGTCCCCTGGCGCGGAGGTGCTCGCGACTCTGGACGTGTGGGATTCGCATCTGGCGCGTACCGGGGCCGAGCTCCTGGCGGCCCGGCTGGGTCTCGTCGAGGCGCTTCGTCCGCTGGTCGTCCGTGCGTACGCGGAGCTGGCGCCGAGCAGCGACGCGGCCGACCTTTATTACAAGAGCTCGCTCGGGGACGTCGAGTTGTCCACAGACCGTGGACAACTCGCCGAGCAACTGCTGGCGGCGGTGGGAGAGTCGCGCAAGCAGGAGTTGGAACGCGGGGTCAGCCTCATCGGCCCGCACCGGGACGAACTCGTCCTGCGCCTGGGGGAGCTGCCGGCGCGGGGCTACGCCAGCCACGGCGAATCATGGTCGTTCGCGCTGGGACTGCGGCTCGGCGCGTTCGACCTGCTGCGAGCGGACGGCGACGACCCGGTCCTGATTCTCGACGACGTCTTCGCCGAACTGGACACGGGGCGGCGCGGGCGGCTGGCCGGGATGGTCTCCCCGGCCGAGCAGGTGCTCATCACCGCGGCCGTCCCCGCCGACGTACCGACCGAATTGACAGGGGGGTCCTATACCGTCTCCGACGGCAAGGTCGTCCGGAACTGATCGGCCTCCCCCGCAGAGCTGAGCCGGCCATGCCCGCCAAAGGGAAGCGCCGGGGAGGCGACCGTCCTTGCCAGGGGCGGTGTTGGAACCGACTGCCAGTGGAGCGGCGTAGAAGAGGGTGGGAGTCCGGCCTTCGGCGAGGGCGGACGGCGCACAGGGGTGTTACCTACCGGACGGAGGGGGCAACGCGTGAGCGGCGATCCACAAGATGTGCATAACTCCCCGGAACCCGATGTCGGTGCCAGTTCGGGTGGTGCCGCGTCGGCGGGTGCGTCGGGGG
>NZ_SMKM01000316.1 GCF_004348665.1 Actinomadura sp. GC306
GGAACAGCCGGGTGGGCGGTCGCGTTCTTGGGTGGTGAGGGCCCTTGGTCCTCCCGGACGAGGTGCGTCGTACCCGGTTGGCGAAGACGGCGCTTGGCAACGTCGTCTCTTCTCCGGGAGTAGCACCCCATGGCCTGGATCCTTCTCATCGTCGCCGGCCTGTTCGAGGTCGTGATGGCCTTGTGCCTGAAGGCGAGCAAGGGCTTCACCGAAGTACTGCCGTCCGCCGGGTTCCTCTTCTTCGCCGTGACCAGTTTCGGCCTGCTCAGCCTCGCCCTGAAGACCCTCGACGTCAGCACCGCCTACGCGGTGTGGGTCGGCATCGGCGCGGTCGGCACGGCCGCGCTCGGCATGCTGGTCATGGGCGACCAGGTCTCCGCGGCCAAGATCGTCGCGCTGGCGTTCATCATCGTCGGGGTCGTCGGGCTCAACCTGGCGGGCGGCGCGCACTGAGACCGGGCCACTGAAACCCAGCCAAGGCGGCGATTCCCAGGTCACGCGACCTTCCCGGAACGTAATGTCCCGTGACAGCGTCTATGGGACGGAAAGAGCGCTCGGGAGCGCGCTCGCTCAGGGAGGGACGGACCTTGGTCTTCAAGAAGCTGCGGCAGGCGATCGGCATCGGCGGCCCGTCGATCGAGACGGTTCTGCACAACCCCAACACCACGCCGGGGGGCGTGATCACGGGTGAGATCACCATCATCGGAGGCCAGTACAACTCCGACATCAAGGCGGTGAACCTGGCCCTGCGCACGAGGGTCGAGGTGGAGTCCGGCGACAACGAGTACACCACGAACCTGGAGTACGCGAAGCTGCCGGTCGCGGGCGGCTTCACGCTGCAGGAGGGCGCCCGGCACGCCATCCCGTTCCAGATGCCGATCCCGTGGGAGGCGCCGCTCACCCACATGTACGGGCAGCCGCTGCGCGGCACCACGGTCGGCGTCGCGACCGAGCTGGAGGTCGCGGGGGCGCTCGACCCGGGCGATCTCGACCCGATCGCCGTGCACCCCCTGCCCGCCCAGGAGCGCATCCTCACGGCGTTCTCCAACCTCGGCTTCCAGTTCCGCAACGCCGACTGCGAGAAGGGCCGCATCTGGGGCGTCCACCAGGAGCTGCCGTTCTACCAGGAGATCGAGTTCTACCCGCCGGGCCAGTACGCCCGCGGCATCAAGCAGCTCGAAGTGACGTTCGTGGCGTACCCGCAGTCGATGGAGGTCGTGCTGGAGCTCGACAAGCGCGGCGGCGTGTTCACCGAAGGGCGCGACGCGTTCAGCCGCTTCACCGTCGACTACGCGAGCGTCGAGCACACCAACTGGGAGCAGCAGCTCGACGGCTTCCTGCAGGACGCCGGACGCCGCAGGGGCTTCTTCTAGAACCCCGCGTCCCCGGCCGACGACCGGATGATCCCCTCCGCGGTGTTGATCACGGAGGGGATCGCCGCGTAGAAAGAGGTTCCGTGCCCCAGCCCCCCGGCCTCAGCGATGCGGAACGACGCCTCTGGGCCGCGTTCCCGTCCGGCGCGACCGTCGTCCTCGGCGACGACCGGCCCGCCGGCCCGCTCCCCGAACGCATGGTCCGCGCCGAGATCATCACCCGGCTGCTGCTCGGCGCGGAGGAACCGCGTCCGGGCATGGTCGCGGCCGTGCGGCTGCGCGGCGCCTACATCACCGGGCAGATGGACGTCTCCGGCGGCTCGGTCGCCTACGAGCTCCGCCTGGAGAAGTGCCGGCTGGTCGAGCAGCCCGACTTCTCCAACGCCACGACCCGGGAGATGCGGTTCGCCGACTGCCGGATGCCGGGCTTCGACGGCGGTGGCCTGCGCGCGGACGGCTACCTCAGCCTGTCCGGGTCGGAGATCGAGGGCGAGGTGCGGCTGCCGCGGGCGCAGCTCGCCGGCGGCCTGCGGATGAACGGCACGACGATCACCGCGTCCGACCCGGACAAGTGGGCGCTGTTCAGCGGCGGCCTCGTCGTGGAGGTCGGCACCTTCATCCGGGACGCGCGGATCAACGGCGGCGTGCGCTTCGTCGGGGCGCGGATGAACGGCGGCCTGTTCATGGAGGGCACCACCCTCAGCAACCCCGGCCGCATCGCGCTCGACGCCCAGAACATGGTCGTGGAGGACGCCGCCGAGTTCAGCCGCGGGTTCACCGCGCTCGGCACCCTGCGGCTGCGCAGCGGACGCTTCAACGGCATCCTGTCGTTCTCCCGGGCGCGGCTCGACTCCGGCGACCCCGAGCGGATGGCGCTGCACGCCAGCCACATCCAGGCCGACGAACTGCTGCTGTGGCCCGAGGAGAAGATCAAGGGCCGGGTGTCGCTGTCGTACTCCCGGATCGAGCTGATCATGGACCACCCGTCCGTGTGGCCGGACGAGCTGTACCTGAACGGCATGACGTACGAGACGCTGCGCGGCGCCGAGTTCAAGGACCGCCTCGACTGGGTCTCCCGGGACCCGGAGTTCCACCTCCAGCCGTACGAGCAGCTCGCGTCCTGGTACCACGGCACCGGCCACGACGACCTCGCCCGGAAGGTCCAGGTCGCCAAGCTTCGCGCGCGCCGCCGCATGCTGAACCCGGTCGGCAAGGCGTGGAACCACCTGCTGGACTGGACGGTCGGGTTCGGCCACCGGCCGTGGCTGGCGTTCGCGTGGTTCGCGGCGCTGCTCGCCACCGGGACGACGGTGTTCTCGATCGAGCATCCGCGCCCGGTCAAGCCGAAGGACGAGCTTCCCGAGTTCCACGCGCTGATCTACAGCCTCGACCTGCTGATCCCGCTCGACACGTTCGGGCAGCAGCTTTCGTACGACGCGGTGAACTGGTCCCGCTGGGTGGCGTACGGGCTGGTGACGACCGGCTGGGTGCTCGCGACCGCCCTCATCGCGGGGGCCGCGCGGGTGCTGCGCCCGTCCCAGAACCCGAACTAGGCGGCCGCGTGCCGGGACGGCCCGAACCGGGGAGCCGCCCCGGGCGTCCACCCTGGTAGCGGATCGATCAGAATGGACGGCCATGGGCACGTATGTGATCACGGGTGCGACCGGCGGCATCGGGACGGCGGTGGCCGAACTGCTCCGCGAACGCGGGCACGACCTCGTCCTGACCGGCCGCTCGCCGGAGCGGCTCGGCAAGCTGGAGGCGGCCCTGCGGAGCGGCGCGCACGCCCCCACGCAGGTCATCAACCCGGGCGCGGTGCCGTCGCCGCCGCGCAGCGCGGCCATCACCACGGTTCCGCTCGACCTGCGGGAACCGCGCCGCATCGAGGCGTCGCTGGCCATGGCCCGGATGCCCGCGCGGCTGGACGGCGTCGTCCACGCCGCGGGCATGGTGCATCTCGGGCCGGTCGCGGACACCGAGGCCGACGAGTGGATCGAGCACCTGTCGGTCAACCTCGTGTCCGCGGCGGAGCTGACCCGGCTGCTGCTGCCCGCGCTGCGCGCCGCCGAAGGGCACGTCGTCTTCGTTAACTCGACCGCCGGCCTGCGCGCCAACCCGCAGTGGTCGGCGTACGCGGCGAGCAAGTTCGGCCTGCGCGCCCTCGCCGACTCGCTGCGCGCCGAGGAGCCGTCCTTGCGGGTCACGACCGTCTACCCGGGGCGGACGGCCACGGAGATGCAGCGCAAGGTGCGTGCCCAGGAGGGCGGAACCTACGCCGCGGAGGACTTCGCCGCCCCCGCGACCGTCGCGCGGGTCCTGGTCTCGGCGCTGGAGACGCCCCGGGACGCGGTCGTCGCGGACGTCACCGTCCGGCCCAACTGAACGGGGACCGGGCGGTTCAGCTGCGGGCGGTTCAGCTGCGGCGCAGGAACCAGGCGCCGAGGACGCCGCCGATCAGCCCGAACAGGTGGCCCTGCCACGAGATGCCGGGTTCGCCGGGGATGACGCCGAGCAGCATCGTCCCGTAGACGGCGACGACCGCGATGGCGATCCCGATGTCCAGCAGGCGCCGCTCGAAGATCCCGCGGCCGACCAGGTAGCCGAAGAAGCCGAAGATCAGGATGCTGGACCCGAGCGTGTTCGCGGAGCTGGTGAACCACACCCCGAGCCCGCCGACCACGATGACGATCAGGCTCATGGCCAGGAACTTCGCGATCCCCCGCGCCGCCGCGATGAACCCGAGGATCAGGAACGGGACGGTGTTGGCCATCAGGTGCCCGAACCCGCCGTGCATGAACGGCGCGGTGAAGATGTCCGGAAGGTCGTTCACGTTGCGGGGCTGGATGCCGAACCGGTCCAGCCAGCCGTTCATCGCGTAGTCGACCGCCTCCAGCACCCACATCACCGCGGTGACGGTGCCGATCAGCACCGCCGAGGACAGCGCGCGGACGCCGTGCTTGGCGAGCCCTTCGGAACCCTGCCGTTCGGGGACATAGCTCATATCAGCCACCGTAAGTCTCGACCCTGCAAAGTCAACGAACGTAACGCCCGGAATGTGCCCGGCCCTTCCGGCCCTGCCCCGGACCCGGCACGTGGTAAGGCTTCCGGCATATTGGACGGATGCGCGCAGCGATCTGTGAGGAACTCGGCACCGTCGCCGTCCGGGAGACCGAACCGCCCGTCCCCGGGCCGGACCAGGTCCTCATCACCGTGGCGGCCGCCGGGGTCAACTACGTGGACGCCCTGTTCGTCCACGGGCGGTACCAGATCAAGCCGCCGCTCCCGTTCGTCCCGGGCAGCGAGGTCGCGGGCACGCTCCCGACCGGGGAGCGCGTCCTGGCGATGTGCGGGCTGGGCGGCTTCGCGTCGCACGTGGCCGTGCCCGCCGCCGCGGCCGTCCCCATCCCGGACGAGCTGGACTTCCCGCGCGCCGCCACCTTCACCCAGAGCTACAGCACCGCGCTGTTCGCCCTCCGCGACCGGGCCGCCGTGCGCCGCGACGAGACGCTCCTCGTCCTCGGCGCGGGCGGCGGGGTCGGGCTGGCGGCGATCCAGGTCGCCACCGCCCTCGGCGTCCGGGTGCTCGCGGCCGCCTCCACGCGGGCCAAGCGGGACGCCGCCCTCCGCGCCGGCGCCGAGGCCGCGCTGAGCAGCGACGACGACGTCAAGACCGCCGCCCGCGAATGGTCGGGCGGCGGGGTGGACGCCGTCTACGACCCGGTCGGCGGCGCGCTCGCCGATCCCGCGCTGCGCGCACTGCGCGAAGGCGGCCGCTACATCGTGATCGGCTTCGCGTCGGGGGACATCCCGTCCCTCCCCCTCAACCAGGTCCTGCTGCGCAACCGCACGGTCGTCGGCGTCGACTGGGGCGCCTGGTCGATGACGCATCCCCTGGAGCAGCGCCGGCTGCTGGACGAGCTTCTCGCGATGGTCGCCAAGGGCGACCTGTCCCCCGTCGCCCCCCGTACCGAGCCCCTCGCCTCCACGGCCCAGGTCATCGACGACCTGCTGAACCGCCGCGTCGTGGGCAAGGTGGCCCTTCTCCCCTGAGCGGTGCCTAGGCGGCGGACGCGTGCTCCGACTCCGACGCGTCCCCCCGGACGACGATGACGGGCAGCGGACGCCGGGCCGGGGCGTCGGCGGTGCGGCGCAGGTAGCGGCGCTCCTCCGGGGTCGTCCCTCCCCAGATGCCGTCGGGCTCGCCGACACGTAGCGCCCACGCGAGGCACTCGGCCTTCACTGGGCAGTTCGCGCAGATGGCCTTGGCGGCCTCCTCCTGCGCCTGGAGCACCGGTACCGAGTACCCGATCGGGAAGAAGAGGTCGGGATCGGCACCACGACAGATGGCGTGGTCGCTCCAGTGCTCCTCGTTCTCGTGGTGAGTCATGGCATCTCCCTGCGCGGTGAAGAGACCACCGGCAGTGCGGTTCGGCGGGGTGGTCCCACTCAACGTAGTACTACATGTCGTAGTACTACAAGACGTGCGTGAACGTTGCAACTTAGCGTCTGGATACCCTGTTACGTGTGAAGCGTGATCAAGAAGTGACCTTCCGCGAGGCGACGGTGGCCGACCTGCCGCAGATCGTCCGGCTTCTCGCCGACGATCCCCTCGGAGTTACCCGCGAAACACCGGGCGACGAGATTCCGGAGGCGTACTTCGCCGCCTTCACCGCGATCGAGAAGGACCCCAACAACCAGGTGATCGTCGCGGAGGTGGACGGCGCCATCGCGGGCACCCTCCAGCTGACCTACATACCGGGCCTCACCTACACCGGCGGCGAGCGCGCCCAGATCGAGGGCGTCCGGGTGGCGTCCGACCACCGCGGCATCGGGCTCGGCCAGCACATGATCGACTGGGCGATCGAACGGGCCCGGGAGCGGGGGTGCCGCGTCGTCCAGCTCACCACCGACCGGCAGCGCCCGCAGGCGATCCGCTTCTACCAGAAGATCGGCTTCCGCCCCTCCCACATGGGCATGAAGTACCACCTGCGCGACAACTAGCCGCCTCCGCCGCGCGATCGCGTCAAGCGACTTCGGCGCGAGCGATCTCGATCAGCAGCGGGCTCGTCATCGCGATGGTCGTCGGCCGGAAGTCGCCCTCGGCGCAGAACATGCCCTCGGCCTTCTCGCCCGGAGCGAGAACCGTCGTGTCGATCTCGTTCTCGTACATTCCGAGGGCCGATGTGCCTTCGTACCGGACGCCTTCCGTATCGGTGACCGAGAAATACAGGGGATTGACCTCCAGGGGCTTTTCGGTGCTGTTCGTCACGGTCACCCGGACGCAACTCAACGACTGGCCGGTGCTCAGGACGCTCGGCTTCCCCTCGGCCCGCTCGGCGCTCAACCCGATGAGCATGGACTCGGACGTGTCCACCTCGGCCGGGCCGCTGGGCTGCACGCTCACGGGCTCTTCCTCCGCCGGCGCGCACCCGGCGACGAAGAGGAGGAGCAGCGCCAGCGGCAGCCACAGGACCACCGTCCTACCGGCCATAGGACGACCTACCTCCGGAACATTCTGAAGACGATGTAGGTCATGTCCTGGTGATCTCCCCTCCCCACGATGACCCTCCTCCCAGGACTACTCCGCGGCCGACGGAACACAACCTCACATCGCAAAAGTGCGAATAAACAAGCACAAAGGGGATTCCGGGCAGTGCGGCGGGGGCCGGGAGCCGCGTACACGCCGGCCAAGGGACGCCCGGGGCGGCTGGGGCCGGGCGGGGCTGTGTGCTGGGT
>NZ_SMKM01000317.1 GCF_004348665.1 Actinomadura sp. GC306
GGAGTCGCCTGGGGGCGGCTGCTCGGTCTCCGGGGGGACGGCTATGAAGATGGTGACCGTGTCGCCCGGGGCCACTACTGCGTCCGGGCCCGGTTGCTGGTTGAAGACCAGGCCCGGGGCGACCTGGCGGTCCGGGGGTGCGGGGCCCTTCTCAACCTTGCACTTCAGGCCCAGGGCGTTCAGCTTGCCGCAGGCGGCCCGCTGGCTGTTGTTGAAGAGGTCCGGGACCTTCAGCTCGCTCGGGCCGTTCGAGACGGTCACCGTCACCGTGGTGCCCTTCGGGGCCTTCGAGCCGCCGGACGGGTCGGTGCTGACGACGTTGAGGCGCGGGACGTCGTCGCTGTTGACGACCCGCTTCTCCACCTCGAAACCGCGCGACTCCAGCGTCTTCTTCGCCTGGTCGTACGGCTTGCCGGTCACGTCCGGGATCTCGATCTCCGTGGGCGGCTTCTTGCCCCGGGAGACCAGCAGCGTCACCGCCGAGCCCTCCGGTGCGTTCGCGCCGGGGCGGGGGTCGGAGCTGATCACGAAGCCGCGCCTGATCTCGTCGCTGTACTCCAGCTTCGGCTCGCCGACCTTGAAGCCGAGCTTCGTCAGCTCCGCCGTCGCGGCCGCCTGGGAGACGTTCACGATGGTGTTCGGGATGGCGACCTGCTCGGTGTCCTCGCCGCCGCTGCTCACCATCCAGCCGATGAGCGCCGCGCCGCCGATGAACAGGACGGCCAGGCCGATCCACAGTGCGGCTTTCTTGCCGGCGCCGTTGCGGTCGCCGTAGTCCTCGTCGTCGTACCGGGCCGGTGGCAGGCCGTAGCCGTTGTCGACCGGCCGCTGCATCTGGGTGCGGGGCGGGGCGCCGCCCGGGTAGCCGCCCATGACCTGCGTGCCCTGGGCCGAGCCCATCAGCATCGTGGACGCGGCCGTCGACGCCACCGGCTGGCCCTGCAGGACGCGCTGGATCTCCTGCCGGAACTCGTTCGCGTTCTGGTAGCGGTGGTCGGCGTCCTTCGCCATCGCCTTCAGCACGATCGCGTCCGCCCACTGCGGGATCTGCGGATCTACCTGCGAGGGAGGTACGGGCTCCTCCCGGACGTGCTGGTACGCGATCGCCACTGGGGAGTCGCCGGTGAAGGGGGGCTTGCCCGTGAGAAGTTCGTAGAGGACGCAACCCGTCGAGTAGATGTCGCTGCGGGCGTCGACCCGCTCACCGCGCGCCTGCTCCGGGGAGAGGTACTGCGCGGTGCCGATGACCTGCGCGGTCTGCGTCATGGTGGCCGCCGAGTCGGCCATGGCCCGGGCGATGCCGAAGTCCATGACCTTGACCTCGTGCTGCCGGGTCAGCATGACGTTGGCCGGCTTGATGTCGCGGTGCACGATGCCGCCGCGGTGGCTGTAGTCCAGCGCGCGCAGGATGCCGTCGGTGATCTCAAGGGCCTTGTCGGGCAGCAGCGCGCGGTTCTCCCGCAGCAGGTCGCGCAGCGTGCTCCCGTCCACGTACTCCATGACGATGTACGGGATGGAGGTCTCGCCGATCATGTCCTCGCCGGTGTCGTACACGGCGATGACCGAGGGGTGGTTCAGCGACGCGGCCGACTGGGCCTCGCGCCGGAACCGGGCCTGGAACGTGGGGTCGCGAGCCAGGTCGGACCGCAGCGTCTTGACCGCTACCACGCGATCCAGCCGCAGGTCTCGGGCACGGTAGACCTCGGCCATGCCGCCTCGCCCGATCACCGTTTCGAGCTCGTAGCGGCCGCCGAGCAGCCGAGGTTGACTCATATGTGCACTTTCCCTCGTACGTCTACACCTTGTCCTCCGAACCTAGCTTCCCGCTCAGTTCCGGAGAGGGATCCGGGCTCGGAGTTGACGGAGTCGTGGTGCTGTCCGTCGGAGTGGGTGTTGGCTCTGGGGCGGTGGGAGTCGCCCGGGGCGGTTTGCTTGATGGCTTCTGTGATGGGGACGCGTCACGGGTGTCCGGCGTTGACGGACGGATCCTACGCGTCGGGGCGCGCGGCGCGACACTCGGTCTCGGTGTAGTGCGGATCTGCTGTGTGGGAGGGGCGCTCGTGGGCGTGCTCGGCGGGACGACCGGATCGGCCTCGGCGTCGTCCCCGGCCGGTACCGAGGCGGCGGGCCCGGACGGGCCCCGCTCGTCCTGACCTGAACCCGCGATCGCGAACCCCTTCCACAGGGACCCGGCCACGAGGACGCAGCCCACCACCACTGCCGCGTACGTCAGTGCGGTGCGTCGTTGCCCGCGCACTGACCCCGAGGCGAGGTTATCCGCCCCCGAGGCAGCGTCAAATCCCGACAAAGCCGACGATTGGGTAACGATCTTCGGTTTCGGCTGCCGACCTGGCGGAACGGCCCGCGGGCCCACCCGCGGAATTCGTCCCGTGCTGAGAGCCGCGCGGATCGCCAGCGCCCGGTCGGCGACGATGCCCGCGTTCGCCGGCCGGTCCAGCGGGTCCTTCGCGAGCAGCTGCATGACGAGTTCGCGGGCGGCCACCGGAACCCGCGGCGGCAGGTCGTCCGGCGCGTCCCGGACGTGCTTCATCGCCACCTCGACCGGCGTCGACCCGTCGAAGGGCGGCGCGCCCGTCAGGCACTCGTAGGCCACCACGCCCAGCGAGTACAGGTCCGCGGCCGGGGACAGCTTGTGCCCCTGCGCCTGCTCCGGCGAGATGTAGTGCGCGGTGCCCATGACCATGCCGGTCTGGGTCTGCGACGCCGCCGCCAGCCGCCGCGCGATCCCGAAGTCGGTGATCTTCAGGGTGCCGTCCGGGGACACCATCAGGTTCGCCGGCTTGATGTCGCGGTGCACGACCCCCGCGTCGTGCGCGACGGTCAGCGCCTGCCCCGCCTGCACCATCATGTCGAGGACGGCCTCCAGCGGCAGCCCGCCGTCCCGCGCGAGGATCTCGTCCAGGGGCTCGCCCGGCACCAGCTCCATCACCAGGTACGCCCGGCCCTCGTGCTCGCCGAAGTCGTACGCCCCGGCGATCCCCGGGTGCCGCAGCTCCGCCGCGAACCGCGCCTCCGACTCGAACCGGCCGCGCGCCCGCGCGTCCGACCCGAGCTCCAGCCGCAGCAGCTTCACCGCCACCTGCTGGCCGAGCAGCTCGTCGGACGCCCGCCAGACCTCGCCCATCCCGCCGATCGCCAGCCGCTCCAGCAGCCGGTACCGGTCGTTGAGGACGAGGTCCCCGCTCACTTCTGCAAGACCTTAGCCATGATGCCCCCCGCGAGGGGGCCGGCGTCGCCGCCACCGGAGCCGGGGCCCTCGGTCATCACGGCGAACGCGTAGCGCGGGTTCTCCACCGGGCTGAACCCGATGAACCAGCGCGCGTTCGGGTTGCCCGGACCCTGCTCGGCCGTGCCGGTCTTGCCGGCGATCCGCATGCCGGACAGGTTCTTCGCGGTGCCCTCGGAGATCACTGCGCGCATCATGTCCTCCAGCTGCTCCGCCTGGTCGCCGGTCATCGGCTGGGCGAACTGCTCCGGCGAGGCGTTGTAGAGCTCACTCTGGTCCTTCGCACGGACCTTCTGCACCACGAACGGGCTCATGATCTTGCCTTCGTTGGCGACCGCGGCCGCGACCATCGCCATCTGCAGCGGGGTGGCGCGCACGTTCTCCTGCCCGATGCCGGAGCGGGCCGTCCCGTCCTGGCCGGTCTGGATCGTCTTGCCGTCCGGGCCGGTGTACGACACCGGGACGGAGCTCTCGGCCGCGTACATGTCCGGCTCCAGCTCGATGCGCTTGCCGAACCCGAACTTCGCCGAGCTGTCGGACAGCTGCTGGATGCCCATGTCGAGCGCCATCTTCCCGAACGAGGTGTTGCACGACTCGGCGAACGCGCCGCGCAGCGGGGCGGTGCCCGCGCAGCTCCCGCTGTCGTGCGAGTTCGGCAGCGGACGGCCCGACTCCGGCAGGATCAGCTGCCCGGTCAGGATCGTGGACCCGCTGTCGATGCCGAGCTCCTGCATCGCGGCCGCCGCCGTCACCGTCTTGTACGACGAACCGGGCGGGAACGTCTGGCTCAGCGCGTTGTCGACCAGCGGCTTGATGACGCCCTCGCCGTCATCGAGCTGCTCCAGCCGCTTGCCGCCCTTCTCGCCCTGCTGCGGCGCGACCTCGTTCGGGTCGAACGACGGCCACGACGCCGCCACCTTCAGCGCGCCCGTCCGGATGTCCATCACCACGGCGCCGCCACGGCGGCCCGGCGAGGTCTTGCCCCGCAGCAGCTGGTAGGCGGTCCGCTGCGCCTCCGGGTCGAGCGTCAGCTCGATGTTCGCGCCGTCGGCCGGCTTGCCGATGAACGTGTCGAACCAGCGCTGCT
This sequence comes from Actinomadura sp. GC306, assembly GCF_004348665.1. GTDB lineage: Bacteria > Actinomycetota > Actinomycetes > Streptosporangiales > Streptosporangiaceae > Spirillospora. The sequence goes on from NZ_SMKM01000317.1 coordinate 4,335, forward strand.
GCGTGATGCGGGTGTCCTTGCCGCTCAGCAGCGAGTTGTAGGCCCGCTCGACGCCCGACGCGCCGCCGTTGAAGTACCCCGTCACCGGCGCGAAGACCGGGCCGTCCTTGTACGAGCGGCCGTACTTCGGGTTGTCCTTGCCGGTCGGGTTCGACGTCACCAGCACCTCGCCGCCGGCGGAGATCTGCCCACGCGGCGAGTTGAACACGTCGGTGAACTGCCGGCTGTTGTTCGAGTCGGTGCGCAGCGACTCCGCCTGGCTCCCCTGGACGTAGTTGACCTGCACCATCAGCCCGAAGAACAGCAGCATCGCGAAGATCGCCACCCGCCGGACCGGCTTGTCCATGTTCATACGGCCTCCCCCCGCTCAGCCGCGATCCGCCCCCGGACCGCGCGGCCATGCCCCGTCACGTGGTCGCTCATCGGACCGAAGTCACCTCGTGCTCACGATCTGCGTCATGCCCTCGTCCTGGATCGCCTGCGGGGCGGGCTTGCGCGCGTCATGGCTCATCCGCACCAGGATCGCGATCAGGATCCAGTTGGCCATCAGCGACGAACCGCCCTGGGACAGGAACGGCGTCGTCAGACCGGTGAGCGGGATGAGCCGGGTGACGCCGCCGACGATCACGAAGACCTGGAGCGCCAAGACGAACGACACACCGCCCGCGAACAGCTTCAGGAACGGGTCGCGGGCCGCCACGGCGGTCTTCATCCCGCGTTGCACGATCAGCGCGTAGATCAGCAGGAGCGCCATCAGCCCGGTCAGGCCGAGCTCCTCGCCGAGCGAGTCGAAGATGAAGTCGCTGAACGACAGCGGCGTCCGCCAGGGCTCGCCCTGCCCGAAGCCCGTCCCGAGCACGCCGCCCTCGCCGAGCGCGAACAGCCCCTTCATCAGCTGCGCGCTGTCGGCGTAGTCGCCGCCGAGCTCGGCGCAGGCGGTGAAGCCGGGCGACACCGAACCCTCGGTGTCGTACTTCTCGTAGATCTCAGTGTTCGGGTTGACCGGGACGACCTTGCCGCTGTCCAGCAGGCAGCCGCCGTCGAAGTACGGCTTCGGGTTCAGCCAGATGTCGATGCGCTGGTTCACGTGGCCCATGAACGGCAGCAGCGTCGAGATGAACACGCCGAACGCCAGCAGCCCGACACCGATCACCACCCAGGAGACGCGCTGGGTCGCGATGTAGAGCATCGACACGAACAGGCCGAAGAACAGCAGCGCGGTCCCGAGGTCCTTCTGCAGGAACAGCACGCCCAGGCAGAAGAACCAGATCACCATGATCGGGCCGAGGTCGCGGCCCCGCGGCATGTTGAACGGGCCGACCTTCTTGCCGATCAGCGACATCGCCTGCCGCTTGTTGACCAGGTAGCCGGCGAAGAACACGACCAGCAGGATCTTCGCGAACTCGCCCGGCTGGACCGAGAACGGCCCGACGCTGATCCACACGCGGGCGCCGTTGATCTGCTGCCCGATGCCGGGGACGATCGGCAGCAGCAGCAGGATGACCGCCGTGAGGCCGATCAGGTACGTGTAGCGCTGCGCGGTCTTCGGCGTGAACGACAGCGGCGCGTCGGTCTTGTCGGTGTCCCGCATGATGAGCACCGCGGCGACGAACAGGCCGATGCCGACGAACGTCCACATCAGCTGGCTCGGCGCGTCGGCGGCGTCCGCGAGCAGCTTCTTGCCGGCCGCCGCGGCGGCCTTGCGGTCGGCGCTGGTGTCCAGGTCGAGCCGGTAGATCATCGCCAGCCCGATGCCGTTCAGCGCCACCGCCAGCGGCAGCAGCAGCGGGTCGGCGTAGGGCGTGAACCTGGTCTGGACGAAGTAGGCGATCAGCGCCAGCACGACCAGGCCGCCGCCGTACACGAACAGCCCCGCGGGGATGCTGCCGTCCCGGGCGAGGCCGACCTCCGCGAACGCCGACAGCGTCAGCACCATCGCGAAGACCAGCAAAGCCAGCGAGGCCGCGTTCCGCCGCTGGTACGGCAGACGCGACCTGATCTGTTCCCCGAGCTGGTGCATCTACGATTTCCCTCCGTTGGAGGGGCAGTCCGGAATGCGCGAGTTCGGGGTCTTGCACTGGTCGCGGCGGGTGGTGAGCTCCTGCAGCTTCTGCTCCGCCGCCGCCTGCCCGATGAACGCCATGTCGCCCTTGCCGATCGCCGTCGCGTCCGACCCCGGCAGCTCGCCCACCGGGACCTCACTCGTTTTGACGGTCGCCTGCCGGCAGTTGTTCTGCCCCTGGCCCTTGACGATCGCGACCTTGCCGCCGCTGTCGACCAGGGAGTACTTGCACACGGCGCTCTCCAGCGCCTGCCACGCCTCGGTGGGACCGTCGACCGTGTAGGTCTCCCGCACCTGCTGCTGAAGATCCTGCGGGAGGTCCGCTACCATGATCGGCGGGTTGGGCTGGTTCTTCGCCACGCTCGACAGGCTCAGGCCCGGGACCTCCTGCGTCGTCCCGCGGAACAGGACGACCCTCCCGTCCCGCTCCCCGATGTAGTAGCCGCTCCGGACGTTCTGCACCAGCACGAACCCGCCCGCGACGACGCCCACCACGACCACGCCGGCGACGACGACCAGCCACGTCCAGCGCCGCGCGCCGCGCCTCGGCCGCTCCGCACCCGCCTGCTGGGCCGTGCCCGGCGGCGGGCCCATCGGCGCGGGGGCCGCGGGAGGCGGCATCTCGTCCACCGCGACCGGCGGCTGCGGCCGCGTCTCGCGCAGCTGCGCCGCCCGCCCGGCCGGAGTGTCCGCCACCGTGGTGTTCGC
>NZ_SMKM01000318.1 GCF_004348665.1 Actinomadura sp. GC306
GTCCCGCAGCCGGCGCGCGGCCTGCCGGAGCGCGCGCTCGCCGACCAGCCGGGTCAGCTCCAGGCCCCAGCAGTCCAGCTTGTCGGCGTCGGTGAGGTCGTCGCGGTGGCTGAGCTCGGCGGCGAGGCCGCCGAGCCGCTGTGCCTCGGCGAGGTCGAACTCGCGCATGAGGTGGCAGCACAGTTCGGCGAGGGCCGCGTGGTCCCGCTCGAACGACAGGCCCGACAGGTCGTTGTGCGACAGCCGGCTGAGGGCGCGCTTGCGCTCCAGCTCGCTGTCGGCGATCCGGAGGATGCCGTTGAGGAGGGCGATGGGCCCGGCGCCCGCCCGGCCGTTCACCGGGCCGAACGACATGCGAAGGACGGCCGCGGACCCGATCCCGGCGGTGATCACCTGGATCACCGCGAGGTTCACCGGGGGCGTCTCGGCGGGGAGGCCGAACGTGTAGCCGGAGGAGGCCAGCGCGATGAGCGCGACGATCGCGGCGCTCGCGTTGACGAAGACGAACAGCAGTCCGCCCGGGGAGAGCAGGGCGCTGACCGGCTTGTCGCGGTACCGCGCGACGAGCTCGGCGAGGCCGATCGCGCCGCCGGTCAGGGCGGCGAGGAACATCTCGATGGTCATGGTCTTCCTCTATGCGCTGCGGGCGGTGAGCCGGCCGAACGGGGACTCCTCGGACCTGCCGCGGCGCGACAGCACCGGCGCGGCGCGCTCGACGAGGCGCTGCCGGGCGGCGAGTTCGGTGCGCTCGACCTCAAGGAAGACCAGCAGCCATTCCGCGGGCCCGGTGGCCAGTCCGGTATGGGTGCGCATCGCCTGTTCGCGTGCACCGAGAAAGGCGAGCAGCCACCTGGCGGGCCCGGCCGACCCGGCACCCCTGAATCGTGAATACATGGGGGGAACCATTTCGCAGCCCACCGCGATTGTCGAACTCCGCCGCGTCAAGTTTCCACGGCCGGCCCATTTGGCGCCCGCATCACCGTTACGCCGGAAACGTTCAGCACCCGGTCTGATCTAACAACAATTGGCCGCGCGCCCGACTGCTTTACCCGGGCCGGGAGAATTTTTACGAAGAATTCCGGCTGGAGCTTTCCAGGAAGATCCACCGCCTGCTGCGGACGAGTACTTCCCCTGCCGCGCCACCGCACCGACACGACACGCCGAGCACCCCACAAAGGATCACCCCGGCGCTCGCGGGAGGACGCGCGGGCATGGAAGAGCCGTCAGGAAGGCGGTGAGCCGGATCGCGGCCGGGGCGGCGGGAAGGGCGGCGGTGGTTCGCCAGGAGAACGCTCCGGAAACGGACGGAGGGGTCACTTCCCCCGAAGTGACCCCTCTTCCCCCCGTTCCGCCGGGTCGGCCCTGGATGCGTACACAGGACCGGCGCTCCCCCCGAAGCGGCGATCGCATCGGCCGCCCGGCGGATGCGTCGAAGGTAGCGAGGCGGGGGCCGCCGGTTCGAGGCTTCGGCCGTCCCCGTCGACGAACGGGCCACGGTGTGCGACGAACGGAACACCGTCCGCGATCAGGCATCGGATGTATTTTTGCACCGACGTATAAGGAATGACCCTGACGGGCCGGGAGGGCACGGGGATGACGGGACGGGTGCGACCGATCACGATGGTGGGGACGCCTGTCCTGCATCGACCATGCCGTCCCGTCGAGGACTTCGACGCGGCGCTGCGGGAGCTGGCCGACGACATGTTCGCCAGCATGTACGAGGCGGAGGGCGTCGGCCTGGCCGCGAACCAGATCGGCGTGGACCTGTGCGTCTTCGTCTACGACTGCCCGGACGAGGACGGGGAGCGGCGCAAGGGCGCCGTCGTCAATCCCGTCCTGGAACTGCCCTCGCTGGAGGAGCGGCGCCTGGACGACGACGAGGAGGGCTGCCTGTCCGTGCCGGGCCCCCACGCCCGCCTGGCGCGTCCCGACCAGGCGACCGTCTACGGCTTCGACGTCGCCGGAACGCCGATCACGGTCGAGGGGACGGGCCTGCTGGCCCGCTGCCTCCAGCACGAGACCGACCACCTTGAGGGCAGGCTCTACATCGACCGGCTCTCGGCCCGCGCCCGCAAGAAGGTGCTGAAGGAGTACGAGGCGCTCCGCGCGGACTCCGGGGCGCTGCCCGGCTGACCCTCCTCAGCCGTCCCGGACGGGGAGGTGGAGGGCCGACGGGTATGCGGCGCCGCAATGAATCTCGTAGTGGGTGCTGCGGGGCGCCACCGCCTTGCCGAGGTGTTCGCCGGTGCCGAGGTTGCGGGCGAACCGGGGGAAGGCGCCCCCGGCCAGCATGACGCGGAGCCGGTGCCCGCGGCGGAACCGATAGGCGGTCGGATGCATCTCGATCTTCGCGCGGGCGACACCTCCGTCCGGGGCATCGTCCGGGTCCAGGCGGAGGATGCCGTCCGTGACGTTCCTTGAGACGCCGTCTGGGCCGACATCGCAGAGGCGGAGGAACAGGTCGCCGTGCCCGGTGTCCGTGCGGACGTACACCGTCGCGGAGACGGGGCCGATGATGTCGAGGTCCCGTTCCAAGGGCGCGCCGGTAAGGACGGTTACGTCATGACGGCGTTCGGCCCGCCTGTTGTCCCGCTGCCCGCCCTTCCCTGGGGACAGCAGGGGGCCGCCCACGGTCAGTGTGGGGTCGAGCGGGTCGTAGGTGAACTCCACGGGCCCGACATCGGCCGGCACGTCCCAGGACAGGCTCTGGGACAGGTAGAGCGGTGTGGGTTCGGTTCCGGGCGGCGGCCATCGGTCGAAGTCGAGCCAGCGGTCGGCGCCTTGCAGATGGAGCTTTACCGGCGCTCGGCTCAACCCGACCTTGTTGCCGTGCAGATGGGCTTCGAGCCAGGAGACCTGGTCGACGAGCATGGCGCGGAGGGCTTTCGTGTCATGTCCCCATGGGCCGATGGTGATGCGGACGTCGCGTCCAGCGTCCTGCAGGGCCGTGAAGTCGCGGAGCTGTCGGCGGAGGAAGAGGTCCCACCAGCCCGTCACCATCGTCGTGGGCGCGGTGGTCTCGGGCACGGCGCCGCTGTGGTCGGTGTCCTGCCAGAAGCCGTCGTCCAGCCCGGCGTGGGCGGTGACCTCCTGGAAGAACGGTTCGGGACGTCCGATCGCCGCCGTATCGGCCTCTCCCACGGGCAGATGCCACATCGCCCGGCGCACGCGCCGGTTGTGCAGGGGGCGCCGGCCGGCGCCCTGGGTGCCCATCAACGCCGACCAGATCAGCGTGTTGTGGAGGGACAGCGCACCACCCGGGTAGTAGGAGCTCGCGAACTCCGACGCGGTGACGGCGAGCCCCAGCGCCTCCAGGGGCGGCGACGCGTAGGGGGCGACCGCCCAGGCGGTGAAGCCGAGGTAGCTCGCCCCGGCCATCGCCACCCGGCCGTCGCACCACGGCTGCGCGCGGAGCCACGCGAGCGTCGCGAGGCCGTCCTCCCGCTCGTGGTGGAAGGCGCGGAACGAGCCGCCCGACCCGGGGACGCCGCGCACGTTCTGGACCACGACCTGGAAGCCGCGCCGCGCGAGGACGCCCCCGAACAGCCGGAGGGCGGGCCGCTCCTTGCCGTAGGGGGTGCGGATCAGCACCGCGGGCAGCGGCCCGGCGCCGCGCGGGCGGCGGAGGTCGGCGACGAGCACGACCCCGTCCGGCATGGGGACCCGCAGGTCGCGGCGGAGCAGGACGCGCCGCGCCGGCGCCGCGGGCAGGCCGAGGAGGCGGTCCACGAGCGAAGTCCGGCCGGCCATCCGGCGCCCCCTCCCCGCCTGGTCTAGATTGCCAGAATGATCGCAGTCCTCGACGCCCCGTCCAACCTCGGGCTGCGCCCGCCGCGCGAGGACCACGAGCCGGGCGTGCGCCGGCTCGCCCGCGCGCTGCGCGGGCACGGCATCGTCGGCCGCCTCGGCGCCGAGGACGCCGGGCGGGTCGACCCGCCGCCCTACCTGTTCGGCCCGGACGAGGAGACCGGCCACCTCAACGGGCCGGGCATCGCGGACTACTCCGAGCGGCTGGCGTCGCGCGTCGGGGAGCTGCTGGACACCGGCCGGTTCCCGGTCGTGCTCGGCGGCGACTGCGGCATCCTGCTCGGGCCGATGCTCGCGCTGCGCCACCGCGGCACGTTCGGGCTGGCGTACCTGGACGGGCACGACGACTACTCGCCCCGCCGCGACCCGGCGGCCGTCGCAGGGCGCCTCACCGCCGCGGGGTCGGCGCTGGCGCTCGTCACCGGACACGGGCCCGGCGCGCTGGCCGACATCCGCGGGCTGCGGCCCTACGTCGCGGAGGAGCACGTCGCGCACCTCGGCGCCCAGGTGGAGCCCGGGGACGCCGAGGTGTTCGACCTGGCCGCGTTCGACGCCTCGCGCATCCGCCGCTTCCCGGCCGAGTACGTCGGCGAGCACGGCGCGGACGCGGCCGGGCGGGCGGCTCGGGACCATCTGGAGGCGGTGCCGATCGACGGCTTCTGGATCCACCTGGACGCCGACGTCCTCGACCGGAGCGTCATGCCGGCGGTCGACTCCCCCAACCCGAACGGCCTGTCGTTCGAGGAACTGACGTCCGTGCTGACGACATTGGTGGCGAGCCCGCGCGCGCTCGGCCTCCAGGTGACCATCTACGACCCCGAGCTGGACACGGACGGCATGGCGGGCGCGTCGCTCACCGACACCGTGGTCACCGCACTGGAGCCACGGAGCCAGGACGAGGCGCTAGGACGCTAGGAGGCGTTCGTACTCGTCGAGGACGCGGGCGAACTCGCCGGTCGGCATCTCGCAGGCGTGCCCCGGGAGCCACAGGTGCTCCAGGCGGGCGGTCTGCACGTCCAGCCGGAGGTGGCAGGCGTTCCCCGTGTGCTCCCATCCCGGGCGCGCGGCACGGACGACCTCAAGGTGGTGCCGGTGGCTCTGCACGTCGTGGAGGAGGAACGCGGTCAGCACGTGCCGCGGCCCGTACACCGCTGAGGTGCACCCGCTCGCGGTGGACGCCGCCGCCTCCAGGTCGACCCCGGAGTCCGCCAGCTCCGGGAAGAACGCCCTCACACGTTGCACGACGCCCGCGACCTCGATCGGCTCGCAGGGCAGACGCAGCACCATGTCCGGGTCGACGTAGCCGTGCGCCGGGACACCAGCGACGAAGCCGTACCACGCCCCTGGAACGGACCTGAGGAAACGGGCCTGCGTCAGGGTGATGCCCAGTTCGGTCATGAGCCGCTCCGGGTCGATGCCACGGGGGAAGAACGTCTTGGTCCCGCTGCGCAGGCGGGTGTGCGTCCCGTCCAGGACGGCAAGGTCCGCCCAGCACGCACCCGAGCCGGTGCTCAGGACGCCGTGGGGAAGGCATGCGTCCGGGTGGGGGGTGAGCCCCGCCATGTCCTCCAGAACGGCGCGCGGTGTCCGGATGAGGCCCCAGCCCTGTGTCCGGTGGGAGACCGACCCCAGCGCGAGGGACGTGGCCACCGGCTCGCCGGACGACGCGTCGCCCAGCGTGCGCTCAAGGCTGCGGCGGCTTTGCAGCGCCCCGACCTGCTGGAGGTACTCGTCCAGGCAGCGCCGCAGCACCGCGGGGTCGAGGTCGCACGACGCCCATCCCGCGACGTCGCGCACGTGGACGATCGTTCCGTCGAAGTCGAGGCGGTGGTAGCGGTAGAGCTCCTGCCAGGGCTCGTACCGGTCACCGCTCAGCCGTCCCTGGGCGCGGACGATCGCGGAGATGTCCTCGCCCAGGTCGTTGAGCAGGAAGTCGCGCAGCGGGGCGTGCAGCGGATCGGTCTCCACCGCCACCCGCACCCCGTCGCTGCGGAACCGCACCGGGAGCGATATCGCCATTCGGGTGATTATGCCGATAAGCGAAGATCATCACTGCTTCGGCGGAATGTTCGATGCACTCCCGCCGGTGCCGCACCATGTGTGCCGATCCGCTGACCGTGCGTGACCAGAGCGCACTCCGCACTCCGCATCCGACCCGAGGGCCGGGGAGGCGATTTCCGACCTGCGCCAATTAATGGGTTGACACCAATCGGGCGACTATGGCTAACTCTTACGCATGAAGCTTTGATACCTCTCCGGTCGAGCCGCCCGCCCAGTCTGGACGCGGGCCCGCTCCCACTTCATCCGGCGGTGCGACCGCCGTAGCCCGGCGCCCTTCGCCACATCCGCTCACACCGGCTGTGACCTGCGCCGCCAGTCAGCAAAGCCTTCTCATCGGCCCTTTTCGCGGCCGAATTCAAACGTGCCCGGAGGTGTTGTCTTCATGCGTGCCATTCACAACAATCCCGTCCCCGCGCCCTTCGCCAAGACGAAGAAGAAGGGCAAGCGGAATAAGGCCGACTTCAGGTCGGTGAACTTCGCGAACAACAATCGCCGCAACGCCCGGCAGATGCCCACCCGGCAACTCAACCGCGGTCGCTGAACGGCGCCCGGTCCCGGCCCCCGGCGGCCGGGGCCGGGAACTCCGCCCACACCACCGTCCGGGGGCCGTCCGCCCGGAACCCCCAGCGGGCCGCCAGGGCGGCCACGATCCGCATCCCGCGACCGGACTCCGCGCCCACCTCCGCCTTGACGTGCGGCCGCGCGCCCGCCGCCCCGTCATCGGCGACCTCCAGCCGGTACACCCCGTCCACCAGGGACAGGACGACCGTCACCTCCCCGCCCGCCAGCCCCGACGCCGTGTGCGTGACCGCGTTCGAGACCGTCTCGCTCACCACCGTGACCAGATCGTCCAAGAGCCGCTCGTCCGCAGGGGAATGCCCCAGCACCGCCTCCCGGACGAAGCTCCGCGCGCACCCGACCGACCGCCGCACCCCCGGTAACGTCACCTCGCCGAGGACCTCGCCCACCGACCCGCCTCCACGTCGCCGAGAACGGCCGGCCGCGCGGCCCGCCCCTCCGGCGCCGGCCTCGCCGGCGGCTCGCAACGCATCCTCGACGCCCACCGAGACGGCTCCCTTCGCGTCGGGAAAGTCGCCCGTCACCCCC
>NZ_SMKM01000319.1 GCF_004348665.1 Actinomadura sp. GC306
CCCTCCGCCCCCGCCCGTGAGCAGGCGGCGGCTGGACGCGGAGCTCGTGCGGCGCGGCCTGGCCCGGTCCAGGGAGCACGCGGGGCAGCTGATCGGCGACGGCCGGGTGCGGGTCGGCGGGCAGACCGCGGCCAAGGCGGCGACGCAGGTCGAGACCGGCGCCGCGATCGTGGTCGCCGAGGCCGCCGGCGGCCCCGAGTACGTCTCGCGCGGCGGGCACAAGCTCGCCGGGGCGCTGGACGCGTTCGGCGGGCCGGACGTCAAGGGCCGAGTCTGCCTCGACGCGGGCGCCTCCACCGGGGGGTTCACCGACGTCCTGCTGCGCGCGGGAGCGGCCCGCGTGTACGCGGTCGACGTCGGGTACGGGCAGATCGCCTGGTCCCTGCGGACGGACGACCGGGTCACCGTGCTGGAACGGGTGAACGTCCGCGAGCTGACGCCGGAGATGCTCGGCGAGGCCCCGGAACTCGTCGTCGGAGACCTGTCGTTCATCTCCCTCAGGCTCGTCCTCGGGCCGCTGCGCGCGTGCGCGGCGCCCGACGCCGACTTCGCGCTCATGGTGAAACCGCAGTTCGAGGTCGGCAAGGACAGGGTCGGCGCGGGCGGGGTCGTGCGCGACCCGGACCTGCGCGCCGACGCGGTGCGCCAGGTGGCCGGGCACGCGGCGACGCTGGGGCTCGGGGTGCGGGGCGTGACGGCGAGCCCGCTGCCGGGCCCGTCGGGCAACGTGGAGTACTTCCTGTGGCTGCGCGCCGGGGCCCCGCCGCTCGCCCCGGCCGCCCTCGCCACGGCCATCGCGGAGGGCCCGCAGTGATGGGCGGCACGGTGATGGGCGGCACGGTGACGGGCGCGGTGATCGCCGGGGCGCCGCGGAACCGTACAGAGGGCGTCCGAACCGGGAACGTCCCCGGGCGGGCCGTTCGTCCAGGCGTCTGTACGCCGTAGCGCGTCGGGAGTGGGGCAGAGAGCATGAGCAAGAGGTCGGTGCTTGTCGTGGCGCACACGGGGCGTCCCGAGGCGATCCGCAGCGCCGAGCTGGTCATCGAGCGGCTCAGCGAGGCCGGCATCGGCGTGCGGGTCCTCGACGAGGAGGCCGCCGCGATCGGCGGCACGGGCGTGGACGTCATGCCCAGTACCGCGGCGGCGGCCGACGACGCCGAGGTCGTGATGGTCCTCGGCGGGGACGGCACGCTGCTGCGCGCCGCCGACCTGACCCGCACGACCGGGACGCCGCTGCTCGGCGTCAACCTCGGCCACGTCGGGTTCCTCGCCGAGGCCGAGCGCGAGGACCTCGCCGCCACCGTCGAGGGGGTCGTGGCCCGCCGCTACGACGTCGAGGAGCGCATGACGATCGACGTCACCGCGCGCCGCAACGGCACGATCCTCGGCACGACGTGGGCGCTGAACGAGGCCAGCATCGAGAAGGGCGAGCGGGAGCGGATGCTGGAGGTCGTCGCCGAGATCGACGGCCGGCCCCTCTCGAACTGGGGCTGCGACGGCGTGGTGTGCGCCACACCGACCGGGTCCACCGCGTACGCGTTCTCCGCCGGCGGCCCGGTCGTATGGCCGGAGGTCGAGGCGATGCTGGTCGTGCCGATCAGTGCGCACTCGCTGTTCGCGCGCCCGCTGGTGGTGTCGCCGCGCTCGTCGGTGGCGGTGGAGGTGCTGCCCGGCACGCCCCGCGCCGTGCTCTGGTGCGACGGGCGGCGCACCCTCGACCTGCCGCCCGGCGCGCGGGTCGAGGTCCGCCGCGGCGTCGAGCCGGTGCGGCTCGCGCGGCTGCGGCTCACCCCGTTCACCGACCGGCTGGTAACGAAGTTCGGGCTGCCCGTCACGGGGTGGCGGGGCCGGGTCCGCCAGCCCGCGCACCCGTCGCCCTCACTGGAGGACTCGCAGGTCGGGGACGGTGCGGCGGCGGGCGGCGCCGCCGGCCGGCCCGCGCCGGGCGGCGCCGCGGGCGGGGGGCCCGCGGCGCAGGACGGGGGAGCGGCCGGTGGGGAGAGGGGATAATCTCCACAGGCGCTGGACCGGGATCTGTTTTGCGGAGGGTTGTGACGCTGGTGCGCCCGATGGTCGATGAGGTGCGGATCCAGGGCCTCGGGGTGATCGACGAGGCCGTGCTCGATCTGTCCCCGGGGTTCAACGTGGTGACCGGCGAGACCGGGGCGGGCAAGACCATGGTCGTCACCAGCCTCGGGCTGCTGTTCGGCGGCCGCGCCGACCCGCAGCGGGTCAGGCCGGGCGCCGACCGCGCCACCGTGGAGGGCCGGATCGTCGTCGATCCCGGCGGCCGCGTGGTGGAGCGCGTCGAGGAGGCCGGCGGCGAGTTGGACGACGGCGCGCTGATCGTCACCCGGTCGGTGTCGGCGGAGGGCCGGTCCCGCGCGTTCCTCGGCGGGCGCTCCGTCCCCGTCAACGTGCTGATCAACCTCGCCGACGACCTGGTCGCCGTGCACGGGCAGTCCGACCAGCAGCGGCTGCTGCAGTCCGCGCGGCAGCGCGGCGCGCTCGACCGGTACGCGGGCGCGGCGCTGACCAAGCCGATGCGCGCCTACACCAAGGCGTACCAGCGGCACCGCCAGGTCACCGCGCTGCTGGAGGAGCTGACGACCCGGGCGCGGGAGCGGGCCCAGGAGGCGGACGTGCTCCGCTTCGGCCTGGAGGAGATCGAGAAGGTCGACCCGAAGGACGGCGAGGACGTCGGCCTCGCCGCCGAGGAGGAGCGCCTCGGGCACGCCGACGCGCTGCGCGGCGCCGCCGACACGGCGCACGAGGCGCTGCTCGGCGACGCCGCCGCCGCGTTCGAGGCCGCGAACGTGACGAGCCTGCTCGGCCAGGCCCGCAACGCGCTGGACGCCGTCCGCGAGCACGACCCGGAGCTGGCGGCGCTCGCCGACCGGCTCGCCGAGGCCGGCTACCTCGTCTCCGACGTCGGCACCGACCTCGCGTCCTACGCCGAGTCCGTCGACGCCGACCCCGCCCGGCTCGCCGCCGTCCAGGAGCGGCGCGCCGAGCTCACCGGCCTCACCCGCAAGTACGGCGGCGCGGAGGGCACGGTCGCGGAGGTCCTGGAGTGGGCGCGCAGGTCCGCGGCCCGGCTCACCGAGCTGGAGGGCGACGACGACCGCATCGAGGAGCTGCGGGCCGAGCACGCGGAGCTGACCGAGCGGCTCGCCGCCGAGGCGGCGGAGCTCACCGAGGTCCGCACCCGCGCGGCCGAGCGGTTCTCCGGCGCCGTCACCGAGGAGCTGACCGCGCTGGCGATGCCGCACGCCCGCGTCGTCGTCACCGTCACGCCGACCGGCGACTACGGCCCGCACGGCGTCGACGAGGTCGAGGTGCGGCTCGCGCCGCACCCGGGCGCCAACCCGCTGCCGCTGCACAAGGGCGCCTCCGGCGGCGAGCTGTCCCGCGTCATGCTGGCGATCGAGGTCGTGTTCGCCGGCGCCGACCCGGTCCCGACGTTCGTGTTCGACGAGGTGGACGCCGGCGTCGGCGGCAAGGCCGCCGTCGAGATCGGGCGCCGGCTGGCGCGGCTGGCCCGCAACGCCCAGGTGATCGTCGTCACACACCTGCCGCAGGTCGCGGCGTTCGCCGACCAGCACCTGCTCGTGGAGAAGTCCGACGACGGCAGCGTCACCAGCAGCGGCGTCACCGCCCTCGACCGGGAGGGGCGCGTGCGGGAACTGTCCCGGATGCTCGCCGGCCTGGAGGACTCCGAACTGGGCCGCGCCCACGCCGAGGAACTCCTGGGCATGGCCTCCGAAGAACGTTGACCGCGGCGCAAGGCCCCCCGCGGCGGCAGGGCGCCGCCGGACGGCGGCCCGCACGCGAAATCACCGAGAGTACACGAATGGACACGCCTGGACGCCCGCCTTTTCGGGCGTCCGCATCCGCGCTCTGGCAGGATGGCAAGTGATGAGCGACCCGTCACCCACCACCGAGCGCCGCGTCCGGCTGGCACAGAAACTGCCGCTGCGCGGGCTCGCGCTCGGCCGTGCCCGCGAGGACGGCCGGTCCGGGGTCAGCGCCACGGTCCGGCTCGACCGCCGCACCAAGGACCTCACCAAGCGCCTCCAGCCGGGCGAGGTCGCGGTGATCGACCACGTCGACCTCGACCGCGTCAGCGCCGAGGCGCTGGTGTCCTGCGAGGTCGGCGCCGTCGTCAACGTCGCCCCGAGCATCTCGGGCCGGTACCCCAACCTCGGCCCGCAGATCCTGCTGGAGGCAGGCATCCCGCTGGTCGACGACGTCGGCCCGGAGGTGTTCGCCAAGCTGCAGGAGGGCGACCAGGTCCGCATCGACGGCTGCGCCGTGCACCGCGGCGACGAGCTCATCGTCAAGGGCACCGAGCAGACCGCCGAGTCGGTGGAGACGGCGCTGGTCGAGGCGAAGGCGGGCCTCGCGAGCCAGCTGGAGGCGTTCGTCGCCAACACGATGGAGTACGTCAAGCGCGAGCGCGACCTGCTCATCGACGGCGTCGGCGTCCCCGAGGTCGCCACGAAGCTCAGCGGGCGGCACGCGCTGATCGTGGTCCGCGGCTACCACTACCGCGAGGACATCGCCACCCTGCGGCCCTACATCCGCGAGTACCGGCCCGTCCTGATCGGGGTGGACGGCGGCGCCGACGCGCTGCTGGAGGCCGGCTACCGCCCCGACATGATCGTCGGGGACATGGACTCGGTGTCCGACGACGCCCTCACCTGCGGCGCCGAGATCGTCGTGCACGCCTACCGGGACGGGCGGGCGCCCGGCCTGAAGCGGGTGCACGAGCTCGGCCAGGAGGCGGTCACGTTCCCCGCCACCGCCACCAGCGAGGACATCGCGATGCTGCTCGCCGACGAGAAGGGCGCCACGCTCATCGTCGCGGTCGGCACCCACGCCAACATGGTCGAGTTCCTCGACAAGGGCCGCGCCGGCATGGCCAGCACCTTCCTCACCCGGCTGCGGGTGGGCAGCAAGCTCGTCGACGCCAAGGGCGTCAGCCGGCTCTACCGCAGCAGGATCTCCACCTGGTCGCTGCTGTTCCTCGTCCTCGGCGCGCTCGTCGCCATCGTCATCGCCGTCGCCGTGTCCCCGGCGGGGGACGTCATCAGTCCCCTGCTCGCCGACCGCTGGCACGCCTTCGTCTTCTGGCTGACCGGACTCTTCACGTGATCGATTTCCGCTACCACCTCGTCTCCATCGTCGCGATCTTCCTGGCGCTGGCGCTCGGCATCGTGCTGGGCTCCACCACGCTGTCGGACTCGGTGAGCGACACCCTGCGGCAGCAGGCCAACCAGGCCGCCAAGACCGCCCAGCAGGCCCGCAACCAGCAGCGGCAGCTGCAGGAGCAGGTCAACGGGCAGGAGCGGTTCGCCGGCGTGCTGGCCCCGCAGATCGTCGCGGACCGGCTCAAGGGCCAGTCCGTCGTCCTGGTCGAGGCGCCCGGCGCCGGCGACGACAGCATCGAGCAGGTCAGCGAGCTGGCCAAGAACGCGGGCGCCGCCGTCACCGGCCGCGTCACGATCCAGAAGAAGCTCCTGGACGACGACCAGCTGATGACGGTCGACGAGCTGGCCACCCAGCTCAAGGCCGACGACGTGGAGTTCCCCGAGGACGCCAACGCCTACGACAAGGCGGGCGCCGTCCTCGCGCGCGCCCTCGTCACCGGCGACCCGGGCGAGTCGGGCCGCGAGGACGCCGCCGGCGGGGCCGTCCTCAACGGCTTCAAGGAGGCCGGGTACATCACCGCCACCGGCAAGCCCGGCCGGCACGCGACGCTCGCCGTGCTGATCGGCCCGGCCACCCCGTACGCCTACGAGGGCGGCGGCGACGACAACAAGGCCCTGATCTCGCTGGCCACCGCCCTCGACGCCGCCGGGCGCGGTACGGTCGTCGGGGGCCCGCCGACCTCCGCGCAGGAGGGCGGGCTGATCGCGGCGCTGCGCGACTCCGACGCCGGGGAGAGCGTCTCCACCGTCGACGTGGTGGACACCCCCTCCGGCCAGGTCGTCACGATCCTGGCGCTGCAGAACGAGATGAACGGCAAGAGCGGGCAGTACGGCACGGGCGCCGGCGCGAGCGGCTACCTGCCCTCGCCCGCTCCCACGGCGGGGAAGAACGGGTGACCTGATGAAGCGACGCATCGCCGCCGGCTCGGCGGGACGGCTCGGCGCGGTCGCCGGGGCGGCGCTGGGCGCCGCCGCCGCACGCGCCGCCTATGCCGCGCTGACCGGCAACCCGCCCGGCCTGAACGGTGTGCCGGGCGACGAGGTGTGGGGCCGCACCAACCACCGCGGTGAGCCGGTGACGCTGCTGGAGGGCCCCGCGGTCGTCGCGGGCGCCGCCGCGGCGGGGCTGCTGGCCCCCGGGGTCGAGGGCCGGATGCGGGCCGCCGCGCTGCTCGCCGGCGCCGGCTCGGGGATCCTCGGCGGCTACGACGACCTGGCCGGCTCGGCGTCCTCGCGCGGCTTCAAGGGCCACCTGACCGCGCTGGCCCGCGGCGAGGTCACCAGCGGCGCGGTGAAGATCCTCGGCATCGGCGCCACCGGGCTGGCGGCCGCCGCGATCGCCGGGTCGCCCGCCCCGACCCGGACGGGACGCGCGTTCGACGCCCTCGTCAACGGCGCGATCATCGCCGGGTCCGCGAACCTGATGAACCTGTTCGATCTGCGGCCCGGCCGGGCCGTCAAGGTCGGCCTCATCACCGGCGCGCCGCTGGCGCTGGCCCGCCCGTCCGCCGCCGTCGTCGCCGCGCCGCTCGGCGCCGCCGCCGCGCTGCTGCCCGAGGACCTCGGCGAGCGCGCGATGCTCGGCGACACCGGCTCCAACGCGCTCGGCGCGCTGCTCGGCCTGGCCGCCACCCGCCTCGGCCGCGGTCCCCGGCTCGCCGTGCTGACCGGGCTCGTCGGGCTGAACGCCGCCAGCGAGTTCGTCAGCTTCACCAAGGTCATCGCGGGCAACCCGGTGCTGAACCGCATCGACATGCTC
>NZ_SMKM01000031.1 GCF_004348665.1 Actinomadura sp. GC306
GGGTCCGGGGAGCCGGTGACCGCGATGACGGGGGCGGGCCGCGCGGCCTCCGCCACCCGCCGGTACAGGTCGGCGGGCAGCGCCGACACCGACAGGTCGAGCACGACGACGTCGGGCCGGGAGCGCCCGGCGGCCATGGGCGCGCGGGCGGGGTCGGGCTCGATCTCGACGTCGAAGCCCTCGCGGGCGAGGTAGCGGCGCTGCAGCTCGGCGACCGCGGGGTCGTGCTCGGCGACCAGGACGAGCCCGCCGACGTCGCCGGTCACGGCCGGCCGTTCGTCCGGGCGGTGGGGTCCTCACCGCGGTCGAGGGACTTCCACATGGCGGACGGGTCCTGCTCCGCCGGGCCCTCCCCCGGCTCCGGCCCGGAGCCGCCGGCGGCGGCTCCGCGCGGGGCCGCACGCTCGTAGCGGGCGGACATCCCGGGCCATCGCCGGCCGCGGACGGCGCAGACGAGACCGGCCACGGCGAGCAGGACGCCGCCGGTGACCGAGACCGCCCACCAGAGGCCGACGTCCACGGCCGGGGCGGTGCCGATCGACATGAGGGCGCTCTTGTCGCCCGCGGCGGACAGCACGTTCGCACGCTGGACGGCGGCGGCCGACGCGTAGCAGATCCCGGCGCCGAAGAGGGCGAGCAGGACGCCGACGGCCGCGCGGGCGGGGCCGCGGGTGGCGAACAGCGCCGCCAGGCCCGCGAGGCCCGCCCAGCCGAGGGCGCCCGCGGCGCCGCCGAGGTCGCCGCCGGTGAGGCTCTGGGTGAGCGGGGTGATCGCGTCCTCGGCCCGGACGACGGCCCAGGTGCGCCCGGCCGCGAGGAGGGCGAGGCCCGCCCCGGCGGCGCACAGCAGCGCCGCCAGGCCGCGTTCGCGCCCGGGGGTCATCCGCCGCGCCCCGCCGTCATGGCGCCGCGGCGGGTCGTTCCCCGACCACGGCGGGAAGGACGTCGGCGTCCCAGCAGGTGCGGTCGCCGGTGTGGCAGGCGGCGCCGACCTGGTCGACCTTCACCAGGACCGCGTCGGCGTCGCAGTCCAGCGCGACCGACTTGACCCACTGCTGGTGGCCGGAGCTCTCGCCCTTCACCCAGTACTCCTGGCGGCTGCGCGACCAGTAGGTGCAGCGGCCGGTGGTGAGGGTGCGGTGCAGGGCCTCGTCGTCCATCCAGGCGAGCATGAGCACTTCGCCGGTGTCGTACTGCTGGGCGATGGCGGGCACGAGCCCGTCGGGGTCGCGCTTCAGCCGGTCGGCGATCTTGGGGTCCAGATTGGACGGTCGAGGAGCGGACATGTCGGCGAGTTTATTGCAGTCGGCCGGCGTCCGGGGCCGCGGGCGCGGCGAGCGGCGCGGCGGGGGCGCGGCGGGGGCCCGCGACGAAAGGGCCCGCCTCCCGGACGGGAGGCGGGCCCAGACGTACGGCTATCGGGTGTTACAGGGGGACGACCTGGTCAGCCTGCGGACCCCGGTTACCCTGCGTCACCTCGAACTGGACGCGCTGGTTCTCGTCCAGCGTGCGGTAGCCGGAGCTCTGGATGGCCGAGTAGTGCACGAAGACGTCCGGCCCGCCGCCGTCGACGGCGATGAATCCGAAGCCCTTCTCGGCGTTGAACCACTTCACGGTGCCCTGCTGGGGCATGTCTTTCTCCTTGCGGCAAAACCTGGGCCCACACCTCGCGGGCCCGTGCGGTCGCTGCGGTACGCCCTCGCCCCCGGTACGGTCCCGGAAAAGCCAAAACGCCCGCTGCCATCAGTCCGCGGGCGTCTGGACGAACGATCGAGAACCACGACTGCAACCGACCGCTCCACCGTATCACCGCTTCCGCCTAAAACGGAGGAGCCGCAAGGTTCTTGATTCTCCCGTGGGCGAACCCCGCCGTTACCTGCTCGTTAAAGACTCCAACCGGCCTCGGTCAGGGCCTTGACAGCCTCCGTGTCGCCCGTGACGCGGACTCTCGCGACGTCCCGGCGGCCCAGCGCCCACAGGACGAGTTCGCCGACCGGGCCGTGCACGCGCACGCCTCCGGCGGCCGTTCCCCGGGCCGACCGGCCGGGGCCGGAGACGTGCAGGCTCCGCCCGTCCGGCTGGACGAGCGTTACCTCGACATGAACCTTTCTCAGGACAAGGCGGGCAATTTTTATCCGCCGCCATAGCAGTTCCTCGAGTTCCGGTGAGATGTCCCGCGGCTCCCAGTCGGGACGCGCGCGCAGGACGTCCTCGTGATGCACAAAGAACTCGACACCGTTGGCGATTTTGTCAACGCCGGGAAGCGCGTACGGAGAGGTCTTCGGCGGCCCCTCCCGGAACCGTTCCACCAGCCGCTCGAAGGGGACGGCGCGGGCCGTCCGGCGCCGGACGCGTTCGGTGTAGCCGGCCAGCGGCGGCAGGAGGATTCCGGGCGCCGCGTCGGGCCGGCGCTCGCGGACGACGAGGTGGGCGGTGAGGTCGCGGGCGTCCCAGCCGGCGCACTTCGTGGGCGCGTCCGGCCCGGCCGCCGCCAGCGCACCGGCGAGCAGCAGCCGTTCGCGGCGGACGGGATCGGTGCTCGCAGGCGCGGGCTCAGGGGCGGATGCGGCCGGGCCGTCCTCGGGCGTGCTCATCGCCCGATCGTAGGTCGCGGCGGGCGGGCCGGGAATAAGCGGGGGGTACCGGATGGTAGGCATGTCGAGGCCCCCGAGTCCCCGAACCCCGTCCCGCCTGGGGCGGCCTGGGCCGCAGCCGTGATCAAGGAGTCGCCGTGCCACCTGCGTCGAGACGCGTCAGCCCGCATGTCCTGCGGGAGGGGGCGGGCGTGCTGTGGGTGGCGGTGAAGGCCGAGCCGCGCGTCTTCACCCTGTCGGTGCTCGCCAGCGCGCTGTACGCGGCGATGACCGTGGCGTCCGCGTCGGTGCTCGGCTGGGCGACGCAGGAGGTGGTGCTGCCCGCGTTCGAGTCCGGTCGCACGACGACCGGCGCGCTGGCCGCCGCGGCCGCGGCGATCACGGGGGTGGCGCTGCTCAAGGCGATCGGCGTGGCGGGGCGCCGCTTCTACGCGGGCCTCATGCAGTACCGGCTGCAGGCCGAGTACCGGCGCTCGGTGACCCGGCAGTACCTGCGGCTGCCGCTGGCGTGGCACCACCGGCACCCGGCGGGGCAGCTGCTGTCGAACGCCAACGCCGACGTGGAGGCGGTGTGGGCGCCGATCGCGCCGCTGCCGATGGCGGTCGGCGTCGTGTTCATGCTGCTGATCGCGGCGGTGTCGATCATGGCGACCGACCTGGTCGTGGCCGGCGTCGGGTTCCTGGTCTTCCCCGCGATCGCGCTGATCAACGTGGTGTACCAGCGGCGGCTGTCGCCGGTCGCGACCCGGGCGCAGCAGCTGCGCGCCGAGGTCAGCGAGGTGGCGCACGAGAGCTTCGAGGGCGGCCTGGTCGTCAAGACGCTCGGCCGGGAGGCCGCGGAGACCGAGCGGTTCACCGAGGGCGCCGAGGCGCTGCGGGACGCCAACGTGGCGGTCGGCCGGATCCGCGGGCTGTTCGACCCGGTGCTGGAGGCCCTGCCCAACCTCGGCGTCCTCGCCGTCCTGCTGATCGGCTCGGTGCGGCTGGAGTCGGGGGCGATGTCGCCGGGCGACCTGGTGAACGTCGCGTACCTGTTCACGCTGCTGTCGTGGCCGATCCGGGCGCTGGGCTGGGTGCTCGGCGAGGTGCCGCGCAGCGTCGTCGGGTGGCGGCGGGTGCGGAACGTCCTGGACGCGTCCGGCTCCCTCCCGTACGGGGACGGCACGCTGGCGGGCTCCGGGGCGGGCGGCGCGACCGCGCTGGAGGTGCGGGAGGTCCGCTTCGCCTACGAGTCCGCCGAGGAGGGCCGGCCCGTCCTGCACGACGTGTCGTTCGCCGCGGAGCCGGGCCGGACGGTCGCGGTCGTCGGCCCCACGGGCTCGGGCAAGTCGACGCTCACCTCGCTGCTGGTCCGGCTCGTCGACCCGGCGGACGGGTCGGTGCTCCTCGACGGCACCGACCTGCGCGACGTGGCGCAGGGCGGGATCGCCGACACGGCGGCGCTCGTCCCCCAGCAGGCGTTCCTGTTCGACGACACCGTCCGCGGCAACGTGACGCTCGGCCTGGACGTGCCCGACGAGCGGGTGTGGGAGGCGCTGCGCCTCGCCCAGGCCGAGGGATTCGTCGCGGCGCTCCCCGAGGGCCTCGGCACGCGGGTGGGCGAGCGCGGGGCGACGCTGTCGGGCGGGCAGCGGCAGCGGCTCGCGCTGGCGCGGGCGCTGGTGCGGCGGCCCCGGCTGCTCGTCCTGGACGACGCCACGTCCAGCGTCGACCCGCAGGTGGAGGCCCGCATCCTGCAGAACCTGCGGGAGGCGCGGAGCACCGGCACGGCGGGCGGCGCGACCGTCGTGGTCGTCGCCTACCGCAAGGCCACGATCGCGCTGGCCGACGAGGTCGTCTACCTGGAGCACGGCCGCGTCACCGCACGCGGGTCGCACACCGAGCTGCTGGAGCGCTCGGAGGGCTACCGCGACCTCGTCAACGCCTACGAGCGGGCCGAGGCCGAGCAGGAGGCCCTTGAGGGCGGCGAGGAGGCACTGGCGTGACCGCGGTGGACACGGCGAAGGCGGACGGCACCGGCCTGGACGGGGCCTCGACGACCGAGGGCGCGCCCAGCACGCTGAAGCGCGGGATCATGCTGAGCCCGGAGTTCCGGGCGGGCCTGACCGGGACGCTGCTGCTCGCGCTGCTGTCGACGGCGGGCCGCGTGGTGGTGCCGATCGCCGTCCAGCAGACGATCGACAAGGGCATCGGGAACCCCGGCGGCCCGGACATCGCCTTCATCCGGACGGCGGTCCTGGTGTGCGCGGCGGCGGTGGTGGTCACGGCCGTGTGCGCGTACCTGATGAACGTCCGGCTGTACAAGGCGTCCGAGGGCGGGCTGGCGGGGCTGCGGATCAAGGCGTTCCGGCACGTGCACGACCTGTCGATGCTCACCCAGAGCGGGGAGCGGCGCGGCTCGCTGGTGTCGCGGGTGACGAGCGACGTCGACCAGATCAGCCAGTTCATGCAGTCCGGCGGGCTGATCTTCCTCATCTCGATCGGCCAGCTGTTCGTGGCGAGCGTGCTGATGCTCGTCTACTCGTGGCAGCTGGCCCTGCTGGTCTGGGTGTCGTTCCTGCCGCTGGCGTTCGCGCTGCGCCTGTTCCAGCGGGTCCTGTCGCGGGCGTACATGCTGGTCCGGGAGCGGACGGCCGACATGCTGGCGGCGGTCAGCGAATCGGTCGTCGGCGCCGCGGTCATCCGCGCGTACTCCGCGGAGGCCCGCACGGGGCGGCGCGTGGAGCGGACCGTGGAGGCGCACCGCGACGCGCAGACCCGCGCGCAGGCGATGGTCGCGCTGACCTTCCCGGTGAGCGAGCTGGTCGCCGCCGTGGCCACCGCCGCGGTCGTCATCGCCGGGACGCTGCTCGGCATCGCCGGTGAGGTGTCGGCGGGCGAGCTGGTCGCGTTCCTGTTCCTGGTCACCCTGTTCGTCAGCCCGATGCAGGCGGCGACCGAGGTGTTCAACCAGGCGCAGAACGCCATCGCGGGGTGGCGGCGGGTGCTCGGCGTGCTGGACACCGCCCCGGACGTCGCCGACCCGGGCGACGGCGGCGAGACGCTCCCGCGCGGCCCGATCGAGGTGCGGTTCGAGGACGTGGGGTTCGCCTACCCGGGCGGGCCGCCCGTCCTGCACGGCGTCGACGTGGACATCGCGCCGCGCAGCCGCGTCGCGATCGTCGGGCAGACCGGCTCGGGCAAGACGACGTTCGCCAAGCTCCTCACCCGGCTGATGGACCCGGTGTCGGGCCGCGTCCTCGTGGACGGCGTGCCGCTCGACCGGGTCCGCTTCTCCTCGCTGCGCGAGCGGATCGTCATGGTGCCGCAGGACGGGTTCCTCTTCGACGCGTCCCTGGCGGACAACATCCGCTACGGGCGCCCGGACGCCTCCGACGACGAGCTCGTACTCGCGCTGACCGAACTGGGCCTCGCCGACTGGCTCGGCGGGCTGCCCGCGGGCCTGGACACGCCGGTCGGCCAGCGCGGCGAGTCCCTGTCGGCGGGCGAGCGGCAGCTGGTCGCGCTGGCCCGCGCCTACATCGCCGACCCGGACCTCCTGGTCCTGGACGAGGCGACCTCCGCGGTGGACCCGGCCACGGAGGTCCGCATCCAGCGGGCCCTGGACGGCGCGACCCGCGGCCGCACCGCGATCGCCATCGCCCACCGCCTCTCCACGGCCGAGGCGGCCGACGAGGTGATCGTCTTCGAGGCGGGCCGCATCGTCCAGCGCGGCCCCCACAAGGACCTGGTGACCCGGCCGGGCGTCTACGCCGACCTCCACGCCTCCTGGACGGCCCAAAGAACCCTGTGACCTCCGGGACGATAAACACTTGCCCGGTATCTGGTCTCGTGCGCATTCTGCTGGGGTGAGCTACGGAGTCGTGTTGGAATCGGCGGACACGCTGCACGGTCAGCTGCAGCGGGGTCTCGGGAGGGCCGCGCGGCGCGCGGCGGACATGCGGGGCGCGGGCGAGTACGTCTACGACTGCGTCCGGCGGGATCCGCGGTGGGACCACCAGTGCGAGTCGCGGCGGCTGTACTACGCCCGGCTGATGGTCGACCTGGAGATGCCGGCGGGGCCGGTGGCGGCGCATCTGTTCGATCCGTCCGACCTGTCGGACGGGGACGACTGGCGGGTGGACCTGGCGCTGGGGGTGCTGGCGGAGCTGGTCCGGCTGAGCCGGCGGGAGGCGGCCGCGCCGCTGCGGCGGTACGCCGAGGAGGGCGCGCACTGGTTCGACGCGGTCGAGGAGCTGATCCACCTCGGGGACCCGTCGCTCACGGCCGACCTGGAGGGGTCGGTCGCCGCCCGGTGCGACGACACCGATCTGGAGATGCTGATTCCGGCGGCGCCGAACCCCGTGATCGAGGCGTGGGCGGCGCGGCAGCCGCGGATCGCCGATGCCCTGGCGCGCCGGCGGGAGGCCGGGAGGGCGGCGCGCCGGACGCTGGTCACCGCGGCCGGGCGGGAGCGGCAGAGCGAGGAGGAGCTGCTGGCGGTCGCGCGGGGCCGCGGGGAGGGCGCCCTCGCGGCGATCTTCGAGCTGGGCCGGCGGCGGACGCTCGCGCTGCTCGACCTCGCCGAGGAGCTGCTGCCGCGGGAGGGCCGCGACCCGGGGCCGAGCAGGTTCGGCAGTGCCGTGCGCCGGGCGCTGCGCGAGTACGGGCCGGAGACGCTGCCGCGGGCGCGGGTGTGGGCGGCGGGACGCGACGGCCGCGCGGAGCTGGGGTTGAGCATCCTCGCGCGCTACGGCACCCGCCAGGACGTCCCGCTGCTGATGGACGAGTTGCGCACCGCCCTCGATGAGCGCGAGTGGCGGGCGGCCGCGAACCCGGTCGTGGGGCTCGGCCGGCTGCGCGCCGGGGAGGCCGTCCCGCTGCTGAAGTCCGCTTGGACCGAGTCCCCCTATGCCTATCTGAGACCGCGGATACTGACCGCGTTGACACGGACCGCCCCGCACACGGCGGAGGGCTACACCGTCGAGGGGCTCTGGGACTGCGAGGAGGGGGCGCGGCAGGAGGCCGCCCGATGCGCGCCGCTGACGCGCGAGACGCGGCTGCGGCTCCAGCGGCTGCACCACGACCCCGCCGAGGAGGACGGCGTCCGTGCCGCCGCGGCGGCACGCCTGATCACCTGAGACTCCGGTGAACCCCGCCGGGGCGGCGCGCGTATAGACCTCCTGAATCGCGCGTAAACCCCGGAGGAAGCGATGAGTCCCCGACACCGTCTCGTCCCGAAGAGGCAGGCCCTGCTCTGCGCCACCGCGGCGCTGGCGCTACCGCTGGCGGCCGCCTGCGGCGGCTCCGGCGACCCGAAGGAGCCCGAGCCGGCCAGCCTGCAGGAGCTCGCCGAGCAGACGAACTGCTCTGTCACCGGCAAGCGCAAGGTGGCCGACATGGAGCAGGGGAACTGCAAGAACGACCTGGGCCGCTACGTCCTGATGAGCTTCGTCTCCGACAAGAAGATGAACACGTGGCTGGAGGAGGCCAAGCCCTGGGGCGGCGCGTACCTGGTCGGGGCGAGCTGGATCGTGGTGAGCGAGGAGAAGACGCTGCAGACGATCCGCAAGGACCTCGGCGGGAAGATCGTCCACGGTGACGACCACAGCTGGGGCGACGGGAAGGGCGGGCACGGCGACGGGCACGGGTCCGGCGGCCAGGGGGACGGTCACGGCTCGGGAGGGCACGGGGGCTGAGCCCCGCTGACGAGCAGGACCCCCCAGCGCTCCAGGGCGGGGCCGGTGCGCGACAGCACGCGCCGCGCGGCCAGGCCACGGCCGATCGTGCCCGGGTGCAGCAGCGGATGCCCGGGGCCGTCGACGACGACCCGGACCGCGGCGACCGGCCGGGCGCCGGCCCGCGCGGCGACCGGCGCGGACTCCATGTCCGCGACCCGCGCCCCGCCCGCGGCGAGCGCGGCCCGTTCCCGGCCGCGGACGATGCGCCCGGTGGTGACCAGCGGCCCCACCTGGACGCTGAGGCCGTCCCTGATCAGCTCCTCGGCGAGCAGCCGCGGGGCGCTGCACGGCACCGGCGCGGCCCCCGGTGCGGTGCCGCGGATCTCGTCGGCGACCAGGACGTCGCCCGGGCGCAGCCGCGCGTCGAGCGCGCCGCCGAAGCCGACGGTGACCAGGGCGGCGCAGTCGTCCGGGAGCCGGTCGGCGCGGCGGGCGCGGTAGCCGACGACCACGACGGGGGTGCGGGTGAGGCCGCGGCGGACGGCGCGCGCCTCCAGGCCCAGCGCGGCGCACACCACCGGCCCGACCACCGGCAGCGACTCCACCGCGTCGTCACTGATCACCGCTCCAGCGAAACACGATGTCCCCCGCGGATCCAGTTGCGTCACCGCCGAGTACCACATCCGTGCCGCGCGAATCCGCCCCGCGGAGGGTCCGCCGGAGGGGGGCTCCCCATAGACTCGCCGTCATGATCTCCACTCCCCTGCGGCGGAAGCTGGCCGTCCTCCCGTTCGTCCTGCTGCCGCTCGGCGCCGCCGCGGCGTGCGGCGGCGAGAACAGCAGCACCGAGTGCGGCCTGAACTCCTGCACGGTCACGTTCGACCGCGGCGTCGACGCGAGCGCGTCCATCCTCGGTGTGAAGGCCGAGCTGGTGGAGGTCCGCGGCCAGATGGTCACGCTGCGGATCGCGGGGCAGACCGTGACGGTGCCGGTGGGCGAGGGCGAGCAGTCCGAGGGCTTCGACGTGTCGGTGCAGTCGGTGACCGAGGACCAGGTCGTCGTGAAGATCTCCAACAGCGGCGGCGGCTGACCCCCGCTAGAATTCGCTCATGCGTTCGATGAACGTCGCGGAGCGCCGGGCCCGGCTCGGCGTGCGCCACCGGCTGTCCCTCCCCGCCAGGACGGATGACGTCCCCGGGATCGCGCGGTCGCTGGTGGTGCTGCACGCGACCGACCCGGCCACCGTGTTCCTGTCGGTCGCGGCCCGCAGCACCGGCATCGGCCCGGCGGCGGTGGAGCGGGCGCTGTACGACGACCGGACGCTGCTGCGGATGCTCGCGATGCGCCGGACGATGTTCGTCGCGCCCGTCGAGCTGGTCCCGGTGCTGCAGGCGTCCACGGCGGACGCGCTGGCCGTCCGGCAGCGCGCCGCCTACGCGCGGATCATCGAGCGGGGCAGCGACATCACCGACGCCGCCTCCTGGTTCGCGGAGGCGGAGGAGGCCGCGCACCGGGCGCTGCTGGCGCGCGGCACGGCGACCGGCGCGCAGCTCAGCGCGGACGAGCCGCTGCTGCGCACGCAGGTCGACCCCTCCCCGGGCAAGCCGTACTCCAAGCCCGGGAACGTCACCACGTGGATCCTGGTCACGCTCGGGTGCGCGGGGCGCATCGTCCGAGGGCGCCCGAACGGGACGTGGATCAGCAGCCAGTACCGGTGGTCGCCCATCGAGACCTGGCTGCCCGGAGGCATCGCGGAGGTCCCGGCCGGTGCCGCCCGCGCGGAGCTGGTGCGCCGCTGGCTGCGCGCGTTCGGGCCCGCGCCCGTCGCCGACCTGAAATGGTGGACCGGCTGGACCGCGGGCGACGTCCGCGAGGCCCTCGCGCTCCTCGACGTGACCGAGGTCGACCTCGGCGGGGCCACCGGCGTGGTCCTGTCGGACGACCTGGAGCCCGCGCCGGTGCCCGAGCCGTGGGCCGCGCTGCTGCCCGCCCTCGACGCGACGCCGATGGGCTGGCGGGAGCGCGGCTGGTTCCTCGGCGAGCACGGCCCGCGGCTGTTCGACCGGAACGGCAACATCGGCCCGACGGTCTGGTGGGACGGCCGCGTCGTCGGCGGCTGGGCGCAGCGCAAGGACGGCGAGATCGCCGTCCGCCTCCTGGAGGACGCCGGCGCCGACGCCGAGGCGGCCATCGGCCGCGAGGCCGAGCGGGTGGCGGGCTGGTACGGCGACATCCGCGCGACGCCCCGCTTCCGCACACCGCTGGAGCGGGAGCTCACGTCCTGACGCGGGCGGCCGCCCTGCGTCTGGCGCCGCCGCGGCGGACGGCGATGACGGCGAACGCGGCGGCCGCGGACAGGGCGAGCCCGGCCGCCGCGCGCAGCACGAACCCGAGGTAGTCGTTGACGGTGTCGTCCGGCACGACGAGCAGCGGGCCCTCGGTGCCGCCGCACCGGAGCACCGCCGCGCCGGTCACCGGCGACACGAACGTGGCGGTGTAGCGGAAGGCGGGGCGTTCCGCGGCGCTCCAGGAGTTCTGCCGGGTCAGCTGGATGTGCCCCGACCGGCCCTGCAGCTCCACCGAGCACGCGAACGGCGAGGACCGCCCGGCGCGCACGTAGAGGAAGTAGCCGTGGCCGTCGGCGAGCTGGACGCGCAGGCCGGAGACGGGGTCGCCGGTCACCGCCGGGCCGTGCGCGATGCGTGACTCGTCCCACAGCAGCGCGAACACCGCGGCGCATCCCGCGGTCGCGACGAGCAGCAGCAGGGCGGGCAGGGCGTACCAGCCGGCGCCGGGCGTGACGGGCCGCTCCCGTGCCCGGGGCGGCCCCTCCTGGCCCCGCCACGCGGGCCGCGGCCCCGTCGGCGGGCCGGATCCGGGCCACATCGGCTTCCCCCCTGCCGGTTGCACGAAAACGCAACGATCTCAGACAAGTTCGCACCACCGCCAGGGATGGCGTTTGCAAAGGGCTGCTGATCGCCGCGTTCGGGCGCGTCTCGAATGGGGGCCCGGCAGGTCCGGCCGGCGGCGTTCGCAGTCGCCCGGACCGGCTACCTTACTAACTAGTAGCAAAGAGTCGGCATACCCGGCGACAGCCGTTCAGGAGGCAGCATGGCCCCGTGGGACCGCCTGCCCGCGCCACCGGCCCGGCTCCGCCGCGGACTCGCCCCCTACACCGTCGAGCGGGACATCCCCGTCCCGATGCCGGACGGCGTGACGCTGCTCGCCGACCGGTACGTCCCGGCCGGCGCCGTGCGCCCGCCGACGATCCTGGTGCGCACCCCGTACGGGCGCCGCGGCCCGGCCGCGCTCGCCAACGGCCTGCTGCTCGTCCCGTTCGGCTTCCAGCTGGTGGTGCAGAGCGCCCGCGGGACCTCCGGGTCCGGCGGGGAGTTCGACCCGCTCGGCAGCGAGCACGCCGACGGGCTCGCCACCGTGCGGTGGCTGAAGAGCCGGCCGTGGTTCCACGGCGCGTTCGCGACCTACGGCGCCAGCTACCTCGGCTACTCCGCCTGGGCGCTCGCCGCCGAGGCGGGGCCGGAGCTGAAGGCGATGTCCCTGCAGATCACCGCGTCCTCGTTCCGGGACGCCGCCTACGTCGGCGGGTCGTTCGCGCTGGAGTCCACCCTCACCTGGACCGACCTCACGCACCGGCAGACGCAGCGGCTCGGGATGCTGACGGCGCCGCTGCTGTCCCGCCGCCGCGCCGTGCGCGCCGCCCACTCCGGCCGTCCCCTCGCCGAGCTGGACGTGCTGACCGGCGGCAAGCCGATGCGCTTCTACCAGGACGTCCTCGCCAACCACGCGGCGGCGGACGGCTACTGGGACACCCGCGACTTCAGCGGGACGGTCGGCAGCGTCGAGGCGCCCGTGCACCTCCTCGGCGGCTGGTACGACGTGTTCCTGCCCTGGCAGATCAAGGACTACCTGGCGCTGCGCGCCGCCGGGCACGCCCCGTACCTCACGATCGGCCCCTGGTGGCACACCGACGCCAGGCACGGCCTCCCGGCGCTGCGCGAGTCGCTCGCCTGGTTCCGCGCCCACCTGCTCGGCGACCCCTCGGGGCTGCGCGCCGACCCCGTCCGCGTCTACGTGACGGGCGCGCGGGAGTGGCGCGACTTCCGCGACTGGCCGCCGCCCGGCGCGCGCCAGATCCGCTGGCACCTGCACGCCGGCCGGGGCCTCGGCGAGGACGGCCCCGCGCCCGCCCCCGCGAGCACGTACCGGTTCGACCCGGCGCGCCCGACGCCCGCGCTGGGCGGCCCCACCCTGCTCGGCAGCTCCCGCCCGGTCGACAACCGGCCCCTGGAGCGGCGCCCGGACGTCCTGGTGTTCAGCTCGCCGCCCCTCGCGGACGACCTCGACGTGATCGGCCCGGTCGGCGCCGACCTGTTCGTCCGCTCCGACCGCGCGCACACCGACTTCATCGTCCGGCTCTGCGACGTCGCCCCGGACGGGACGTCCCGCAACGTCTGCGAGGGCGGCCTGCGGCTCCCCGCCGCCGCCGAGAAGCCGGTCGGGACGGGCGGCGTCCGCCGCATCGCCGTCGACCTGTGGCCCACCGCGCACCGCTTCGCCCGCGGCCACCGGGTCCGCGTGCACGTCACCAGCGGCGCCCACCCCAAGGTCGCCGCCAACCCCGGCACCGGCGACCCGCTGGCCACCGCGACCCGGATGGTCGCGGCCGAGCAGGAGGTCTTCCACGACCCGGACCACCCGTCGGCGATCATCCTGAGCGTGGCCGGCTGACCGCACCGCCGAGCTCGGCGGGGTCAGCGGACGGGATGCCCCGCGCCGCGCAGGGCGGACTTGACCTCGGAGATCTTCAGCTCGCCGAAGTGGAAGACGCTGGCGGCGAGGACGGCGTCCGCGCCGGCCGCCACGGCGGGCGCGAAGTGCTCGACGGCCCCGGCGCCGCCGCTGGCGATCACCGGCACGGTCACCGTCTCGCGGACGCGGCGCAGCATCTCCAGGTCGAACCCCGCCTTGGTGCCGTCGGCGTCCATGGAGTTCAGCAGGATCTCGCCGACCCCGAGCTCCTGGCCGCGGCGGGCCCACTCGATCGCGTCGATGCCCGTGCCCCGCCGGCCGCCGTGCGTGGTGACCTCGAAGCCGGACGAGGTCCCCTCGGCGCGCCGCGCGTCGACCGACAGCACCACGCACTGCGACCCGAACCGGTGCGCGGCCTCGCGGAGGAACTCGGGCCGCGCGATCGCGGCCGTGTTGATCGACACCTTGTCGGCCCCCGCGCGCAGCAGCCGGTCGACGTCCTCGACGGTGCGGACGCCGCCGCCGACCGTCAGCGGGATGAACACCTGCTCGGCGGTGCGGCTCACGACGTCGTAGGTCGTGGAGCGGTCGCCGCTGGACGCGGTGATGTCCAGGAACGTCAGCTCGTCGGCGCCCTCCGCGTCGTAGCGGCGGGCGAGCTCGACGGGGTCGCCCGCGTCCCGCAGGTTCTGGAAGTTGACGCCCTTCACCACCCGCCCGGCGTCGACGTCCAGGCACGGGATCACCCGCACGGCCACGGTCACTTGACGGCCTCCAGGGCCTCTTCGAGCGTGAACGCCCCCGCGTAGAGCGCCTTCCCGACGATCGCGCCCTCGACGCCGTCCGGGACGAGGCCCGCCAGCGCGCGCAGGTCGTCCAGGGACGAGACGCCGCCGGACGCGATGACGGGCTTGTCGGTCCGCGAGCAGACCTCGCGCAGCAGCTCGGTGTTGGGGCCGCGGAGCGTGCCGTCCTTGGTGACGTCGGTGACGACGTACCGGGGGCAGCCGTCCTCCTCCAGGCGGGCGAGGACCTCCCACAGGTCGCCGCCCTCGCGCGTCCAGCCGCGGGCGGCGAGCGTCGTGCCCCGCACGTCCAGCCCCACCGCGATCTTCTCCCCGTGCGAGGCGATGATCTTGCGGCACCACGCCGGGTCCTCCAGCGCGGCGGTGCCGATGTTGACGCGGGCGCAGCCGGTGGCGAGCGCCGCCTCCAGCGACGCGTCGTCGCGGATGCCGCCGGAAAGCTCCACCTTCACGTCCAGCTTCCCGGTGACCTCGGCGAGCAGCTCCCGGTTGGACCCGCGCCCGAACGCGGCGTCCAGGTCGACGAGGTGGATCCACTCCGCCCCGGCGCGCTGCCAGGCGAGCGCCGCCTCCAGCGGGGCGCCGTAGGAGGTCTCGGTGCCCGCCTCGCCCTGCACCAGGCGCACGGCCTGGCCGTCGGCGACGTCAACGGCGGGAAGGAGCGTCAAAGTCATGCGGAAACCTTATCCATGCTGCCGAAAGGACCCGAACGCACACCGCGCGGGTCCGGGGGTCGTTCACCGTTCGCGAGAGGTACGGCTCAGCCGAGGGTTCTGAGCCAGTTCTGGAGGAGTTCGGCGCCTGCGTCGCCGGACTTCTCCGGGTGGAACTGGGTGGCGCAGAGGGGGCCGTTCTCGACGGCGGCGACGAAGCGGCCGCCGTGTTCGGCCCAGGTCACCAAGGGGGGCGCGATGAGGCCGGTCGGGTCGGGCTCCAGGTCCCAGCGGCGGGCGGCGTAGGAGTGCACGAAGTAGAACCGGGCGTCCGCCAGGCCGCGGAACAGGGTGGTGCCCTCGGGGGCGTCCACCGTGTTCCAGCCCATGTGCGGGACGACCGGCGCGTCGAGGCGGTCGACCGTGCCGGGCCACTCGTCGCAGCCCTCGGTGGTGACGCCGTGCTCGATGCCCTTGGTGAACAGGATCTGCATGCCGACGCAGATGCCGAGGACGGGCCGGCCCCCGGCCAGGCGGCGGCCGATGAGCTGGTCGCCGCGCACCGAGCGCAGGCCCGCCATGCACGCGGCGAACGCGCCGACACCGGGGACGACCAGGCCGTCCGCGGCGAGCGCGGCGTCCCAGTCGGCGGTGACCGTCACGTCGGCGCCCGCGCGGGCGACGGCGCGCTCGGCCGAGCGCAGGTTCCCCGAGCCGTAGTCGAGGATGACGATGTCCTTCACGCCCACAGGAACCCCCCGGTGGCCGCCAGCGCCGCGAGGACGAGCACGATCAGCGCGGCGATCTTGAGGCCCTGCTTGACGAAGCTGTACACGCCCGCCAGCAGGAACACCGCGAGCGCGAGCAGCGCGATGTTGCCGTAGGAGAAGTTCAGGTCGCCGATCTCCACGGGCTACAGGGCTCCCTTGGTGGACGGGATGCCGTGCACCTTCGCGTCGAACGCGACGGCGTCGCGCAGCGCGCGGGCGAGGGCCTTGAACTGCGCCTCGACGATGTGGTGGGCGTTGCGCCCGTACGGGACGTGGATGTGCAGCGCCACCCGCGCGTTCGACACGAACGACTCGAAGATGTGCCGGGTCATCGTGGTGTCGTAGTCGGGGCCGATCATCGGGGCCATGCCCTCGGGCTCGACGTGCACGAGGTAGGGGCGGCCCGACACGTCCACGGTGACCTGCGCGAGCGCCTCGTCCAGCGGGATCGACGCGTCGGCGAAGCGGCGGATGCCGGCCTTGTCGCCGAGCGCCTCCCGGAACGCCTGGCCGAGCGCGATGGAGGTGTCCTCGATCGTGTGGTGGCTGTCGATGTGCAGGTCGCCGGTGGTCTTGACGGTGAGGTCGAACGACCCGTGCTTGCCGATCTGGGCCAGCATGTGGTCGAAGAACCCCACGCCGGTCGCGACGTCGACCTGCCCGGTCCCGTCGAGGTCGATCTCCACGAGGACCTGGGTCTCCTTGGTCCCGCGCTCGATCCTTCCCTTGCGACTCACTGACTCTCCTTACTATTGCCGACGGAGTCGGCACGGGGGGCGTGGGGGGTCGCCCCCCCTCGTGATTGGCGGAGTACGGTGCGGAACGCGGCCATCTCCGCCGGGGTGCCGACGGTGACCCGCAGCCACTCGGGCGGCCCGACCTCGCGGATCAGCACGCCGCGTTCGAGCAGGTCCTCCCAGACCCTCCGGCGGTCCGGGAACGTCCCGAACAGGACGAAGTTGGCGTCGGAGTCGGCCACCGCGAAGCCCTCGCCGCGCAGCCACGCGACGAGGTCGTCGCGTTCGCGGCGCAGCGCGTCGACGCCGCCCAGCAGCTCCTCGCGGTGGGCGAGGGCCGTGCGGGCGACGGCCTGGGTGACGGCCGACAGGTGGTAGGGCAGCCGGACGAGCAGCAGCGCATGGAGGACGGCGGGGGCGGCGGCCAGGTAGCCGAGCCGCGTCCCGGCCATCGCGAACGCCTTGGACATCGTCCGGGTGACGATCAGCCGCGGGTGGTCGTCCAGCAGCGTCAGCGCGGACGGCGTCTCCGCGCGGCGGAACTCGCCGTACGCCTCGTCGACGACGACCATGCCCGGCGCGGCGCCCGCGACGGCCTCGATCGTCTCCAGCGGCAGCGCGGTCCCGGTCGGGTTGTTCGGCGAGGTGAGGAACACGACGTCGGGGCGGTGCTCCTGGACGGCCGCGACGGCGCGGGCGGGGTCGATGCCGAAGTCCTCGTCGCGGTGGGCGCCGATCCAGCGCGTCCCCGACACCCCGGTGATGACCGGGTGCATCGAGTAGGACGGCTCGAAGCCGAGCGCGGTGCGGCCCGGCCCGCCGAACGCCAGCAGGATCTGCTGGAGGATCTCGTTGGAGCCGTTCGCCGCCCACACCCGGGCGGCGGTGAGCCCGGCGCCGGGGGTGTCGGTGTTGAGGAAGGCGGCGAGGTCCTCGCGGAGGGCGACGGCGTCGCGGTCGGGGTAGCGGTTCAGCGTCCCGGCGACGTCCATGACGGCGTCGCCGAGGGCCTTCACCAGCCGCTCGGACGGCGGGTAGGGGTTCTCGTTGGTGTTCAGCGCGTACGGGACGTCCAGCTGCGGCGCGCCGTAGGGTTCGCGGCCGCGCAGGTCGTCGCGCAGCGGCAGGTCGCCGAGGGAGGTCACGACGGGATCGTCCAATCGAAGCGGGCCTTCAGCGCGGCGCCGTGGGCGGGCAGGTCCTCGGCCTCGGCGAGCGCGACGACGCGGGCCGTGGCCTCCGCGAGTGCGTCGCGGTCGTACTCCACGACGTGGACGCCGCGCAGGAACGACTGGACCGACAGCCCGGACGAGTGGCACGCGCACCCGCCGGTCGGCAGGACGTGGTTGGACCCGGCGAGGTAGTCGCCGAGCGAGACCGGCGCGTGCCGCCCCACGAAGATCGCCCCGGCGTTGCGGACGCGGGCGGCGACGGCGGCGGCGTCCGCGGTGTGGATCTCCAGGTGCTCGGCGGCGTAGGCGTCCACGACCTTCAGGCCCGCCTCGACGTCGTCGACGAGCACGATGCCGGACTGCCGGCCGGCGAGCGCCTCGGTGATCCGCTCGGTGTGCCGGGTGCGGGCGACCTGCGCCTTCAGCTCGGTCTCGACCTCGTCGGCGAGCGCCGCCGAGTCGGTGACCAGCACGGCGGCGGCGAGCGTGTCGTGCTCGGCCTGGCTGATCAGGTCGGCGGCGACGTCGACGGGGTCGGCGGTGGCGTCGGCGAGGATCGCGATCTCGGTGGGGCCGGCCTCGGCGTCGATGCCGATCACGCCCTTGAGCAGCCGCTTGGCGGCGGCGACGTAGACGTTGCCGGGGCCGGTGACGAGGTCGGCGCGGGGGCACTCCTCGGTGCCGTAGGCGAACATCGCGATCGCCTGCGCGCCGCCGGCCGCGTACACCTCGTCGACGCCGAGCAGCGCGCACGCGGCGAGGATCGACGGGTGCGGCAGGCCGCCGAAGTCGCGCTGCGCGGGCGAGGTGACGGCGAGGGATGCGACGCCGGCCTCCTGCGCGGGGACGACGTTCATGACCACGCTGGACGGGTACACGGCGTTCCCGCCCGGCACGTACAGGCCGACCCGCCCGACCGGGATCCAGCGCTCGGTGACGGTGCCGCCCGGCACCACCTGCGTGGTGACGTCGGTGCGGCGCTGGTCGCGGTGGACGAGCCGCGCCCGGCGGATGCTCTCCTCCAGCGCGTCGCGGACGGCCGGGTCGAGGGCGGCGAGGGCCTGGTGGACGTCCTCGACCGGGACCCGGACCGCGTCCAGTTCCACCCCGTCGAAGGTCTTCGTGTACTCCCGGACCGCCGCGGCGCCCCGATGCCGGACGTCCTCGCAGATCGGCCGCACCTTGGCAAGGGCGGCCTCGACGTCGAGTTCGGCGCGGGGCAGCACGGAGCGCAGGTCGCCGGGCAGCGAGCCGCGCAGGTCGGTTCGGGAAATCACACGTCCAGTCTACGGAGTGCGATCCACCGCCCGCCCCGTGTCTCAGGTGCCGAGACGGAGGTGTCGGTCACGCCAGGAACTCGCCGTCCAGGACGGTCACCGCCGCGCCGGAGAGGGCGACCCGGTCCCCGCGCAGCGCCACCCCGACGTACCCGCCGCGCGGCGACGCCTGGAAGCCGGTCATGGTGTCGCGGCCGAGGCGCCCGGCCCAGTACGGGGCGAGGGCGCAGTGCGCCGAGCCGGTGACGGAGTCCTCGCCGTCTCCGGGCAGCACCCGCGGGGCGAGGAACCGGGACACGAAGTCGTGGTCGCGGCCGGGCTCCGCCGCCGCGGTGACGATCACGCCGCGGGCGTCGATGGCGGCGAGCGCGGCGACGTCGGGGCCGAGCCCGCGGACGGCCGCCTCGTCGGCGACCTCGGCGAGCACGTCGTTCTGGACGTTGCGCCCGGCCGCGAGCACGGGCACGCCGAGCGCCTCGGCGAGCCCGGCGGGGACGTCGACGGGGTCGGGCGGGCAGGCGGGGAAGTCCATCGACAGGCCGCCGGCCTCGTCCCGGGTCACGGTGAGGACGCCGCTCCGCAGCGTCCGGAAGCGAATCGGCGCGCCGGGCGGCGCGGTCCCGGTGGTGTAGAGGGCGTGCGCGGCGCCCAGGGTCGCGTGACCGCACAGCGCGACCTCCACCAGGGGTGTGAACCAGCGCAGCTCGAACTCCGCGCCGGGGTCGTCGACGGGGCGGACGAACGCCGTCTCGGCGTGCTTCATCTCGGCGGCGACCCGCTGCATCCAGCCGGCGCCGGCGGCGTCCTGGAGCAGGCACACCGCGGCGGGGTTGCCTGCGAACGGGCGGTCGGTGAAGGCGTCCACGACGAGCATCCTCATGCCGCCGACGCTACCGGCCGCCCCGGGCGCCGCCGTCTTGACCGGCGAGATGACTCCGCGGCTTCACAGTGTGAAAAACGAGCCCTTACCAAGATCATTCAGTTGGACGTACGCTGGCGTAGGCGAGGCGTCTTCCCCGGGGCGCCCGGACAGCGTGGGAGATGAAGTGTGACCGAGCGGCTCGCCCTGTTCCCCCTGGGCACCGTGCTGTTCCCAGGGCTCGTCCTCCCGCTGCACCTGTTCGAGGACCGGTACCGGCGGCTCGTCTCCGACCTGCTGGACCGGCCCGAGCCCCGCGGCTTCGGCGTCGTCGGCATCGAGCTCGGCCACGAGGTCGGCGAGGGCGCGGCGCACCGGCTCGCCGAGGTCGGCTGCGTCGCCGAGCTGCGCGAGAGCACCCGGCACCCCGACGGGCGGTACGACATCGTGACGGTCGGCTCGCGGCGGTTCCGGCTGAAGGAGCTGGACCGGTCCCGCCCCTACCTGCAGGGCGAGGTCGAGTACCTCCCCGAGGAGCTCGGCGCGGACCCCTGGGCCGTCGCGCGGCGGGTCCACCGGCTGTACCGGCTGTACCGGCACCGCATGGCCGCCGCCGGGGCCGGCGCCTTCGGCGAGGAGACGGTGCCCGCCGAGCCGGTCGCCCTCTCCTACATGATCGCGGCGTCGCTCGTCCTGGACGGCCACGACAAGCAGCGGCTGCTGGAGTGCGAGGACGCCACCCTCCGCCTGGAGGCCGAACGCGACCTGCTGGCCAGGGAGAACCGCATCCTGGACGTGCTCCCCATGATCCCCGCCGGGCAGTTCCTGGACGGGTCGTTCCACCCCAACTGACGCGAACGCGGGAGACTGCCCCCATGAGCACCGCGAAGTCCAAGGGCGGCAAGGCGGGCAAGGGCGGCAGGGCGGGCCGCGGCGGCACCGGCACGCCCGCGACCGTCGCCGCCGCCCAGGCCGGGATCGAGTACACGCTGCACTCCTACGAGGCCGACCCGGACGCCGAGTCCTACGGGGAGGCCGCCGCCGACGCCCTCGGCGTCCCGCACGGGCGGCTGTTCAAGACGCTGCTCGCGGAGGTCGACGGGCGGCTGACCGTCGGCGTCGTCCCCGTCTCGGCGACCCTGGACCTGAAGGCGCTCGCCGCGGCCGCGGGCGGCAAGAAGGCGCGGATGGCCGACCCCCGCGACGCCGAGCGCGCCACCGGCTACGTCGTCGGCGGGATCAGCCCGCTCGGGCAGCGCCGGACGCTGCCGACCGTGGTCGACGAGTCGGTGTCAGCGCTCGGGACCGTCTACGTCTCGGCCGGCCGGCGCGGCCTCCAGATCGAACTCGTGCCCGCCGACCTCGTCCGCCTCACCGGCGCCGAGGTCGCCCCTATCGCCCGCGGGTAGCCGCCGGACGACCAGCTCCAGCAGCCCGTACGCGCCGACGGCGGGCAGCGCCCAGCCGACCAGCAGGCCCCTCGCGCGCAGGTCGGCGACGCCGGTCACGGTGCTCCCGTCGCGCGCCGTCCGGACCGCCTCCTGGAAGTCCGCCAGCCCGACCAGGTGGCCGGTCCGCCAGGCGAGCACGG
Organism: Actinomadura sp. GC306; assembly: GCF_004348665.1. Taxonomy (GTDB): domain Bacteria; phylum Actinomycetota; class Actinomycetes; order Streptosporangiales; family Streptosporangiaceae; genus Spirillospora. Next base: position 20,890 of record NZ_SMKM01000031.1, read on the forward strand.
CCGCGGCGCAGCCGCCCGCCGCCAGCCCGAGCAGCAGCGCGATGTCGTTGCCGCGGCCGCCCGCCGCGTAGCCGGCGGCACCGCACAGCAGGCCCGCGACCAGGCATATCGCGGCGAACCGCACGTCCGCCCCGATCGGGCCCTGGCCTTCCGGGTCGGCGAGGAGGACCTCACCCTGGACGATCACATACGTCACCTCGGGGACCGTGGCGGCCCAGAGCAGCCCCGCGACGGGGCCGAGGAGGGCCATGATGGCGGCGATGACCACTCCAGCCGCCCAGGGCCTCGTCACCCAGAGCCTCCCCGCGCGTCCCCGCACCTCGTACGCTCCTAGATGTGAGTCCACTGACAGCGAAAGCCTAGCCTGCCCGATTCCGGCCCACGATCGCCTCGACTACTGGGATAATGTGCCCGACATGTCCGGATTCAGTCCCGCGTTCGAACGCCTCGGCGCCGCGCTGGCGGCCGTCGTCCTGCAGCAGCAGGAGACGCTCGCCGAGTTCCTGCCGCGCGAGGACTGGAGCGCCGACCTGACCGCCCGCACCTATTCCAGCGGCGGCGTCACCGTCCGGGTCTCACTGCTCGGCAGCTACGCCGCCCGCGAGCGGACCTGGCTGTGGGGCTGGGCGAACCCCCAGTTCGGCGACGCGCACCCCGCCGTCGCCCCCACGCTGGGCATCCGGGCCCTCGGCGAACGGCTCGGCATCACCGAGTTCACCACCCCCGAGGTCGACCTGTCCTGGTACGAGGGCCCCGCCGGGCACGGCGGCGAACTCGTCGCGATGGCCGCCGGCGGCGTCCTCGGCGGCGGCGGATACATCGGCGCCGGCTACGACGGCGGCTCCGCCTACCTCCACGTCGACGACCCGCAGGCGCCGCCCGCGCGATGGGACGCCGTCACCGTCCCCCGCCTGCTGGCCAACGCCGCCGCACTGTTCCCGCACGAACCGCGGCTGACCCTCGCGGGCCTGCTGTCCCACCACCGCGTCCCGTACCGGCAGACCGACGTGCTGACCGAGGCCCCGCTCCCCGGCGGCGGAACCGCCCGCGCCACCTTCGACGGCCTCGGCCGCTTCGTCAACTGGAAAGCGGAGCTCATTGCAGAGCCCTTGGCGGTCAGGCGCTAGAGCGCCTTCCCTTCGGCGGGCACTGCGTGCGATCGCTGTGCTTACTTGCAGAGCCCTTGGCGGTCAGGCGCTAGGGCGCCTTCCCTTCGGCGGGCACTGCGTGCGATCGCTGCATCGCTCCGACTCGCCTAGCGGCTCGCTGCGCGATCAGGCTTCTTGCTTCGCTCGAAGCCTGCCTTCGGACGCGATCGCAGACGTGGAGGTCGGCGCGGGGCTGGGGATAAGGACGATCTCCTTCTGCGGGTGGGCGCGCTGGGCTTCAGCCTAGGCAGGAGGGGCCCAGTAGTTGTTTCAGGTCGCCCATCAGGGCTGGGGACGGGGCTACTCGCAGGCGGTCGTCCAGGCGGACCACCGTGGTGCGCGGGCCGTTCTGGACGTGGAGGTGCACCTCGGCCGTGCCGGGGTGGGTGATCAGCACTTCCTTCAGGCGGGAGACCGTCGGGGGGGTGCAGCGGCCCAGCGGCATCGTGACCGAGAACGGGCCGGACGCGTCGGTGACCGTCAGGTCCGGCTGGGTGACCTCCATCGCGATGATCTTCGCGACGTCCTCGCGGCGGTCCAGCCTGCCCTTGACGACCAGGATCGCGTCCTCGGCGAGCAGGGTGGAGCACAGCTGGTACGACGACGGGAAGCAGAGCACCTCGATGGAGCCGGCGAGGTCCTCCAGCTGGAACATCGCCCACGAGTTGCCCTGCTTGGTGACCTTGCGCTGCAGGCCCGACAGCAGGCCCGCCACGATCACGACCTGGCCGTCCGGGCGCTCCCCCTCGTTCAGGGCGGCGATCGCGCAGTCGGCCTCGCGCTCCAGGATGTGCTCCACGCCGAGGAGCGGGTGGTCGGACACGTACAGGCCGAGCATCTCCCGCTCGAACGCGAGCAGCGTCGTCTTGTCCCAGTCGTCGCCGTCGGGGATCGTGACCGCGAACGCGTCGTCGCCGCCGTCCTCCTCCAGCGCCCCGAAGAGGGAGTCCTGGCCGACGGCCTCCTTGCGCTTGATGTCGATGACGGAGTCGATGGCCTGCTCGTGCACCATGAGGAGCGACTTGCGCTTGTGCCGCAGTTCGTCGAACGCCCCGGCCTTGATCAGCGACTCCACGACCCGCTTGTTGCACACGATCGGCGGGACCTTGTTGAGGAAGTCGTTGAAGTCGGTGTAGGCGCCCTTCTCCTTGCGGGCCGCGACGATGCCGTCCACCACGTTGGTGCCGACGTTGCGGACGGCCGACAGCCCGAAGCGGATCTCGGTGTCGCCGAGCGGCGTGAAGTCGGCCTCGGAGGTGTTGACGTCGGGCGGCAGGACGGTCAGCCCCATCCGGCGGCACTCGCTCAGGTAGAGGGCGCTCTTGTCCTTGTCGTCGCCGACGGACGTCAGCAGCGCGGCCATGTACTCGGCCGGGTAGTTCGCCTTGAGGTAGGCCGTCCAGTAGGAGACGAGGCCGTAGGCGGCGGAGTGCGCCTTGTTGAACGCGTAGTCGGAGAACGGGACGAGGATGTCCCACAGCGTCTTCACGGCCTCCTTGGAGAAGCCGTTGTCGACCATGCCCTGCTCGAAGCCGACGAACTGGGCGTCCAGCTCGGCCTTCTTCTTCTTGCCCATGACGCGGCGGAGCAGGTCCGCCTTGCCGAGCGTGTACCCCGCCACCTTCTGCGCGATCGCCATGACCTGCTCCTGGTAGACGATCAGGCCGTAGGTCGTGTCGAGGATCTCCCTGAGCGGCTCCTCCAGCTCGGGGTGGATCGGGGTGATCTCCTGCTGGCCGTTCTTGCGGAGCGCGTAGTTGGTGTGGGAGTTGGCGCCCATCGGGCCCGGCCGGTACAGGGCGCCGACGGCGGAGATGTCCTCGAAGTTGTCGGGCTTCATCAGCCGCAGCAGCGAGCGCATCGGGCCGCCGTCGAACTGGAACACGCCGAGGGTGTCGCCGCGGGCGAGCAGGTCGTAGGTCGGCTGGTCGTCCAGCGGGAGGTCGAGCAGGTTGACCTCGGTGCCCTTGTTCTTCCTGATGCCCTGGAGCGCGTCGTCGATGATCGTCAGGTTGCGCAGGCCGAGGAAGTCCATCTTCAGCAGGCCGAGCGTCTCGCAGGTCGGGTAGTCGAACTGCGTGATGATGGCGCCGTCGGCGTCCCGCCGCATGATCGGGATGTGGTCGGTGATCGACTCGCCGGACATGATGACCCCGGCGGCGTGCACGCCGGTCTGGCGGATCAGCCCCTCCAGGCCCTGCGCCAGGTCCATGATCTGCTTGACGTCGGTCTCTTCCTCGTACAGCTTGCGCAGCTCGCCCGCCTCGCCGTAGCGCGGGTGCTTCTCGTCGAAGATCCCCGACAGCGGGATGTCCTTGCCCATGACGGCGGGCGGGAACGCCTTGGAGATCCGGTCGCCGAGCGCGTAGGGGAAGCCGAGGACGCGGCCGGCGTCCTTGATGGCGGCCTTCGCCTTGATGGTGCCGAACGTGGCGATGAAGGAGACCTTGTCGGCCCCCCACTTCTCCGTCGTGTACTTGATGACCTCGGCGCGGCGGTCTTCAGGGAAGTCGATGTCGATGTCGGGCATGGACGCGCGCTCGGGGTTCAGGAACCGCTCGAAGATCAGCCCGTGCGGGATCGGGTCGAGGTCGGTGATGCCCATCGCGTACGCGATCAGCGAGCCCGCGGCGCTGCCGCGCCCCGGCCCGACGAGGATGCCGTTCTCCTTCGCCCAGTTGATGAAGTCGGCGACGACGAGGAAGTAGGACGGGTACCCCTTGCCGAGGATGACGCCCATCTCGTACTCGGCCTGCTCGCGGTACCCGTCCGGCAGGCCGTCGGGGAAGCGGCGCTCCAGGCCCTTCCAGACCTCCTTGCGGAACCAGCTCTCCTCCGTCTCGCCCTCGGGGACGGGGAAGCGGGGCATGAGGTCCTTGGGCTCGAACATGCCGGCCGGGTCGACCCGCTCGGCGATCATGAGGGTGTTGCGGCAGCCCTCGGCCCAGATGTCGGACGTGTCGATCCCGCGCATCTCGTCGGCGGTCTTGATGTAGTAGCCGCTGCCGTTGAAGCGGAACCGGTCGGGGTCGGCGAGCTGCTTGCCCACCTGGACGCACAGCAGCGCGTCGTGCGCGGTGGCCTCCGACTCGTGCGTGTAGTGCGAGTCGTTGGTGACCACCGGCGGGATGTTCAGCTTCTTGCCGATGTCGATCAGGCCCTGGCGGACCTGCCGCTCGATGTCGAGCCCGTGGTCCATCAGCTCCAGGAAGTAGTTGTCCTTGCCGAGGATGTCCTGGAACGCGGCCGCGGCCTTCAGCGCCTCGTCGAACTGGCCGAGCCGCAGCCGCGTCTGCACCTTGCCGGACGGGCAGCCGGTCGTGGCCATCAGCCCGTCGGCGTGCTCGGCGAGCAGCTCCTCGTCCATGCGGGCGTACTTGAAGACGAAGCCCTCGGTGTACGCGCGGCTCGACAGCTTGAACAGGTTGTGCAGGCCCGTCCTGTTGCGCGCCCACAGCGTCTTGTGGTTGATCAGGCCGCCGCCGGAGACGTCGTCGCGCTTCTGGCTCGGCTCACCCCACTGGACCTTCTTCTTGTGGAACCGCGACTCGGGCGCCATATACGCCTCGATGCCGATGATCGGCGTGACCCCGGCCGCCGTCGCCTGCCGGTGGAAGTCGTAGGCGCCGTGCATGTTGCCGTGGTCGGTCATGGCGATCGCGGGCATCTTCTGCCGCTCGACCTCTTCGAACATCTGCTTCAGGCGAGCGGCTCCGTCGAGCATGGAGTACTCGGTATGAACATGCAGGTGAACGAAAGAGTCGGGCATGCCTGTTGCGCCTCCTGCTCATCGCATGCGAACGCCCACGTGCCTGGCCGGCACGTGTCGCGCGATCGGTCCCGGGGGAAGATCGTCAACCCGGGGCCGGGGCGCCGGGATGACGCGGTGCGAAGAGCCTAACCCGCCTCGTGCGGCCCACGCGCCCCGACTCGCCCAATCCCCCGGGCACTACGGTAGGCGCCCGGAGGGACACCCAGGGTGCGCTTGAAGTGCCGGGTCAGGTGGGCCTGGTCGGCGAAACCGGTGCGGGCCGCGGCGTCGGCCGGGGGCAGGCCCTCGTCCAGCAGGGCGCGCGCCGCCCGCACCCGCACCTGGTTGAGGTAGGCGTGCGGCGGCAGGCCGACGGCGTCGCGGAAGGCGCGCAGCAGCGGGAACGGGCGGGTCCCGACGGCCTCGGCCAGCCGCTCCAGCGACGGCGGATCGAGCAGGTTGGCGTGCAGGATGTCGCGGGCCTCGCGCACCGCGGGCGGCATGGCCGCGGACGCGCGATGTCCCCGGACGCGGGCGTGCCGGGTGAGCAGGCCGGCCAGCGCGGTCCGCAGCAGGGTGGACGCCGCGAGCGCGTCCCCCTTCTCCCCCGCGCGGTGCACGGCGCGCAGCATCTCGGCGGCGGCCGGGTCGTCCAGGACGGGATCGGGGAACGCGGGGGTCCCGGGCGGGGCGCCCAGGCCGGCGGCGACCCCGGTCACCACGTCCACCGGCGGGTACAGCACGCGGTACGCCCAGCCCTCCGGAACGCCCGCGTGCCCGCCGTGGACGACGCCCGGGTTGACGACCACGACCGAACCGGGCCCGGCGCGCTCGACGCCCGTCCCGAGCTCGAACTCCTCCACGCCCGCCTCGATGACGCCGAACACGTACCCGTCGTGGGTGTGCCGGTTGAAGCGATGGGTGACGAACCGCGCGCGCAGCAGGTCGACGTCCGGCAGCGCCGGATGCCGGTAGTGGTGTGCGACTTCTGCCCCCATATCGGGCACATCCTATCCGCGTCTCAGTGAATGAGACGGCCTGTCCGCCGTTTGGAGGGCCGCGGCTTCCCGCGTACCATCGAAGCGTGGAACGTCGCCATTTCGTGTTTACGCAGCCGGCTCCGGGTGAGCCGGTCGCCCTCACCTGAGCGACGACCCGGAGCCGGCCGAGGCGGAGCCCATCGGGCGCCGCCTTTTCTGTTGATCGGAAGCGGCCCGGGCGCGAATCCCCCTTGCGCGGAAGGCCGCCGCACTTGCAGGGAGACTCCAGATGCACGAGAAGGTCGTCGACGCCGGTGCACCCGGCTCCGCCCGCGGCCCGTCCGGCGAACTGCGCGTCGCGCTGCCGCCCGCCGGAAGCCTCACCACGCTCGCCGAGGCCAGGACCGCGATCGACGACCTCGACGCCGCGCTCGCCGCGCTGCTGGAGCACCGCGCCGCGCTCGCCGCCGCCGTCCAGCGGCTCAAGCCCGTCGGCGGCTTCGCCGGCCGCGACCCCGGCCGCGAGCGGGAGATCGTCGAGGCGATGGCGGCCCGCGCCCCGTCGCTCGCCCCGGAGCACCTGGCCCGGGTCGTGAACGCGGTCATCGAGGCGGGACTCGACGCGGCCGAGCGGCGGCGGCCGTCATGACCGGGCCGCAAGAACGTTCAAGAACGAGCGCGGGCCGGGACCCTAGCGTCGGCCCCATGAGCGCTACCGGTACCGAGGAGGTGGCCGGGGCGGACGGTTCCGCCCGCAAGGCCGCGGTGCGCGACGGGCTGGGCGTCGGGCTCGCCGTCGGGCTGTCCGGGCTCGCGTTCGGGGCCGCGGCGGTCACGGCGGGGCTCACCGTCGCCCAGGCGTGCGTGCTGAGCCTGCTCGCGTTCACCGGCGCGTCCCAGTTCGCGCTGGCCGGCGTCATCGGCGGGGGCGGCGGGCTCGTCTCCGGGACGCTCGGCGCGGTCCTGCTCGGCGGGCGCAACGCCCTGTACGGGATGCGGCTCGCGCGCATGCTGGACGTGCGCGGCTGGCGCCGGCTGGCCACCGCGCAGGTCGTCATCGACGAGACCACCGCCGTCGCGACCGCGCAGCGCGGCGATGCGGCGGCCCGCGCCGGGTTCTACACCACGGCGATCAGCCTCTACCTGACCTGGAACTCCACCACGCTGCTCGGCGCGGCCGGGGCGGCGCGGCTCGGCGACCCGGAGGCCATCGGCCTGGACGTGCTCGGCCCAGCGGTGTTCCTCGCGCTGCTGTGGCCCCGGCTGGCCGCGGGCCGGCGGGAGGTGCGGGTGGCGCTGGCCGCCGCGGTCATCGCGCTCGCGGCGACGCCGCTGCTGCCGCCGGGCGTGCCGGTCATGCTGGCCGCCGTCGCCGCGGTCCCGGCCCTGCTCAGGAAGGAGGCGAAGGCGTGAGCGTGTGGATCGCGGTGATCGCCACCGGGCTCGGCTGCTACGCGCTCAAGCTCGGCGGGCTCGTCACCCCGCAGCGGGTCCTGGAGGACCCGCGGGTCCTCCGGTTCACCGAACTCGTGCCGGTCGCGCTGCTGACGGCGCTGATCGCCGTCCAGGCGCTCGCCGACGGCCGGTCCCTGGAGTTCGACGCCGCGCGGATGGCGGGCCTCGGCGCCGCCGTGGGCGCGCTGCTGCTGCGCGCACCGTTCCTGGTGGTGCTGGTCGTAGCCGCCGGTGTCGCCGCGGGGCTGCGCCGGCTCGGCCTCTGACGGACGAGCCACCGAGGGACGGGCCCGCCGCTCACGACTCCGCTTGGACGATCTTCAGCGCGCCGGCCAGGTCGTCCGGATAGGGGCTCTCGAACTCCACCCACTCGCCCCCGGTCGGGTGCTCGAACCCGAGCTTGACCGCGTGCAGCCACTGCCGCTTCAGGCCGAGCCGGGCCGCGAGGGTCGGGTCCGCGCCGTAGGCCAGGTCGCCCACGCACGGATGCCGGATCGCGGACATGTGCACGCGGATCTGGTGGGTGCGGCCCGTCTCCAGGTCGATGTCGAGCAGCGTCGCCGCCCGGAACGCCTCGACGGTGTCGTAGTGCGTCACCGACGGCTTGCCGCCCGCCACGACCGCGAACCGGCCGTCACCGGACGGATGCCGGTCGATGGGCGCGTCGACCGTCCCGCGGAACGGGTCGGGATGGCCCTGGACGAGCGCCCGGTAGCGCTTGTCGACGCGGCGCTCCTTGAACGCGCGCTTCAGCCGGGAGTAGGCGATCTCGCTCTTGGCCACGGCCATCGCGCCGGTGGTGTTGGCGTCCAGCCGGTGCACGATGCCCTGCCGCTCGGACGCGCCGCTGGTCGCGATCGTGTGCCCCGCCCCGAGCAGCCCGCCGAGGACGGTCGGGCCCGTCCAGCCGGTGGTCGGGTGCGCGGCGACGCCGATCGGCTTGTTCACCACGACGATGTCGTCGTCCTCGTACAGGACGGTCATCCCGGGGACGGGCTCGGCGACCGGCGCGGGCGGCGCGGGCGGCGGCGGGAGCGTGACCTCCAGCCAGGCGCCGGCGTGCAGCCGCTCGGACTTGGTGGCCACGGCGGAGCCGTCCAGGAAGACGTCCCCGGCGGCGATGATGTCGGCGGCGCTGCCGCGCGACACCCCGAACAGGCGGGCCAGCGCGGCGTCGACGCGCTCCCCCTCCAGCCCGTCCGGGACGTGGAGGCCGCGCACCTCCCCCATCAGGGCTTCTCCTCCGGCGCGGCCGCGTCCGCGGCCCCGCCCTTGCCGGGCTCGTCCGCGCCGGGCTCGCCGTCGGCGTCGGCGTCCGCGTCCTCGTCCTTGCCGGGGAGGCGCGTGCCGTCGATCTGCAGCCCGCGCGCGGCGAGCAGGACGGCCAGGAAGCCGCCGCAGACGATCGCCGAGTCGGCCAGGTTGAACACCGGGAAGTTCGGCACCTGGATCCAGTCGACGACGTGGCCCTTCAGCGGCGCGGGCGCCCGCAGCAGCCGGTCGACGAGGTTGCCGACCGCGCCGCCGAGCAGCAGCCCGAGGCAGATCGCCCAGGGCAGGCTCCGCAGGTTGCGGGCGGTGCGCAGGATCGCCACCACCACGCCGATGGCGACGAGGGTGAAGACGACCGTGTAGCCGGTGCCGATGGAGAACGCGGCGCCGCTGTTGCGGGTCTCGGTCAGCGTGAGCAGCCCGCCGAGCAGCCGGATCGGCTCCCGGTCCTGCAGCGTCGCCACTACGACGATCTTGGTCACGATGTCGGCGGCCAGCGCGGCGAGCGCCACGGCGACCAGCACGCCGACGCGGCGCGGCCGGGGAGGTCCCGTGGACTCCCCGGCCTCGCCCTCTGGGTTCGTTTGGTCGATCAGCGACGTTCCTCGCGTTGTTTGCATGTCACACACAGGGTCGCACGCGGGAAGACCTGAAGCCGCGCCTTGCCGATCGGCTTGGTGCAGGACTCGCAGATTCCGTACGTGCCGGCGTCCATCCGCTGGACGGCCCGCTCGATCTGGGCGAGCAGGTCCTGTGAATTGTAGGCCAGTGCGAGCTCGTGTTCGCGCGCGTAGGTCTTGGCGCCCGCGTCGGCCTGGTCGTCGCCGGCGCCGTCGCTGGTGTCGCCCTCGGCGATCTGGCTCGCGGACGCGGCGATCTCCACGCGCAGCGACTCGATCTGCTCCCACAGCCCGGCCCGGACCTCGGCGAGCTCGGCGGCCGTCCACTGGTGCTCGCCCTCGCGGACCGGCAGCTCCGCAGCGGCCGCCTGGGCGCGTCCGCCGCCCCGGCCGTCGCCGTCGCCGGGCGCTCCGTCCGCCCTGGCCTCACCGCTCTTGCCGCGCTTGGCGGCGGCGCGCCTGGCCGTTCTCGCGGCCGGGCCCCCGGCGGCGGGCGTCTCCGCCGCGTCCGGCCCCGGGTCCGCGGCGGGCGGCTCCTCGGCGGGCGGAGCGCCCTTCGTCGTGCCGGCCATGCCGGCCTCCCTCGCGCTGGTCGCCTCGACGGGCAGTGCGGGCAGCATGAGTCCCCTTTTCTCGGACGCGGCAAACAGCCTCGGCAGCGTTACCGACCGCTTATGCCCCGGCACCGATCGCCCGGAAACCCCAGGACACCGCACGAGATCGCAAAGGAACGACACCGCACCCCACAGCGGGCAAGGGCGGCACGGAAACGGGAAGAGGACGCGCCCCCGGTGCGTTACAGTCGGGGCAAGCCAGAAGGCAGGCGCTGAAGGGGACACCTGCCGCCGCACGCAGCCATGAGCGACCCGGGGACGGTGCGAGCCCGGGGGCGAGCCCGGCGGTCCGATCACCCCTGAGCCGCCGGAAGAACGGCCCCGGGCACCGGCCCGCGGCCCAGTAGACCCGGCAGCCGAGGCTGAACGAAGCGGGCCGCGCCGTTCCGGCGCGGTCAAGGAGGGTGGTACCGCGGGGCCGCTCGGTCGATCCGGGCACGCGCCTCGTCCCTCCGGTCAACGTGGTCACGTCGATCCGGAGGTCCGCCATCGTGAGCCGAGGTTTTCGGCCGCTTCCCGCGCAGGTCGATCTGCCCGCCCTGGAGCGGGACATGCTGCGCCGCTGGCAGGAGGGCAAGGTCTTCGAGCGGTCGCTGGAGCGCACCGCGTCCGGCCCCCGCTGGGTGTTCTACGAGGGCCCGCCCACCGCGAACGGCATGCCGGGCGTCCACCACGTCGAGGCGCGCGTGTTCAAGGACGTCTTCCCGCGCTTCAAGACCATGAAGGGCTACCACGTCCCCCGCAAGGCCGGCTGGGACTGCCACGGCCTGCCCGTCGAGGTCGCCGTGGAGAAGGAGCTCGGCCTCTCCGGCAAGAAGGACATCGAGGAGTACGGCGTCGCGGAGTTCAACGACCGCTGCCGCGAATCGGTCCTGCGCCACGTGGACGCGTTCGAAGAGATGACCGAGCGCATGGGCTACTGGGTCAACACCGACCAGGCGTACCGCACGATGGACCCCGAGTACGTCGAGGCCGTCTGGTGGTCGCTCAAGCAGGTGTTCGACAAGGGCCTGCTGTTCCGCGACTACCGCATCACGCCGTACTGCCCCCGCTGCGGGACGGGCCTGTCCGACCACGAACTGGGCCAGCCCGGCGCCTACGAAGAGGTGACCAGCCCGTCGGTGTACGTCCGGATGCCCGCGACGTCGGGCCCGCTCGCCGAGCTGGGCGCCGCGCTGCTCATCTGGACGACGACGCCGTGGACGCTGGTGTCCAACACCGCCGTCGCCGTCCACCCCGACGTCACCTACGTCGCCGCCCGGCCCGCCGGCTCCGACGAGGTCCTCGTCGTGGCCGAACCCCTCCTCGGCCAGGTGCTCGGCGAGGACGCGGAACGACTCGGCACCTACCGGGGCGCCGACCTGGAGCGCACCGCCTACCGGCGGCCGTTCGACCTGGTCGACATCCCCGACGCGCACTACGTCGTCCTGGGCGACTACGTCACCGTCGAGGACGGCACCGGCCTCGTCCACCAGGCCCCCGCGTTCGGCGCCGACGACATGACCGTCTGCAAGAACTACGGCATGCCCGTCGTGAACCCCATCGGGCCCGACGGGCGCTTCCTGCCCGAGGTCCCCCTCGTCGGCGGCAAGTTCTTCAAGGACGCCGACGAGCCGCTCACCGACGACCTCCGCGAGCGCGGCCTGCTCTACCGGGGCGGCCACTTCGAGCACAGCTACCCGCACTGCTGGCGCTGCCACACCCCGCTGCTGTACTACGCGCTGCCCGCCTGGTACATCCGCACCACCCAGATCAAGGAACGGCTCCTTGAGGAGAACGAGAGGACGAACTGGTACCCCGAGACGGTCAAGCACGGCCGGTACGGGGAGTGGCTGCGCAACAACGTCGACTGGTCCCTGTCCCGCAGCCGCTACTGGGGCACTCCCCTGCCCCTGTGGGTCTGCGAGGACGACCACGTCACCTGCGTCGGGTCCCTCAAGGAACTCGGCGAACTCGCCGGCGCCGACATGTCGGCGCTCGACCCCCACCGCCCCTACGTCGACGACGTCGCGTTCCCCTGCCCCCAGTGCGGGACGGAGGCGCGCCGCGTCCCCGACGTCATCGACGCCTGGTACGACTCCGGCTCGATGCCGTTCGCGCAGTGGGGCGCCCCCCACCGCAACAACGAGGTGTTCGAGAACTCCTACCCGGCCCAGTACATCTGCGAGGCGCAGGACCAGACCCGCGGCTGGTTCTACTCCCTCATGGCCGTCGGGACACTGGTCTTCGACCGCTCGTCCTACGAGAACGTCGTGTGCCTCGGGCTGATCCTCGCCGAGGACGGCCGCAAGATGAGCAAGCACCTCGGCAACGTGCTGCGGCCCATCCCGCTGATGGACCAGCACGGCGCCGACGCCGTCCGCTGGTTCATGGCCGCGAGCGGCCTTCCCTGGGCGTCCCGCCGCGTCGGCCACGGCGCGCTGGAGGAGATCGTCCGCAAGGTCCTCCTCACCTACTGGAACACGGCGTCGTTCTTCGTCCTGTACGCGAACGCCGCGCAGGCGCAGGGCCGCGCGTGGACGCCCGACCGCCTCGCCGAGGCGCCCGCCCCGGCCGACCGCCCCCTCCTGGACCGCTGGGCGCTCGCCGAACTGCACCGCACGGTCCGCGAGGTCGACGCCGCCCTGGAGGACTTCGACACCGCCCGCGCCGGCCGGTTCCTGTCCCAGTTCGTCGACGACCTGTCCAACTGGTACGTGCGCCGCTCACGCCGCCGCTTCTGGGAGGGCCCCGAGACCCCCGACGGCTCGGCCGCCTTCGCGACCCTCTACGAGTGCCTGGAGACCCTCACCCGCCTGATGGCGCCGCTGGTGCCCTTCATCACCGACCACGTGTGGGACGTCATCCGCCCCGCCGACGGCCCCGAGTCGGTACACCTGGCCGACTGGCCGGCCGTGGACGAGCAGCTCCTCAACGACGAGCTGACGGAGCAGATGGCCCTCGTCCGCCGCCTGGTCGAACTGGGCCGCTCGGCCCGCGCCGCCGGCAACGTCCGCACCCGCCAGCCCCTCGGCCGCGCCCTGGTCGGCGCCGCCGGGTGGTCGGCGCTGCCCGCGCAGCTCCGCGCGCAGATCGCCGAGGAGCTGAACGTCCTCGGCTTCGAGGAGCTCTCCTCCATCGGCGGCGACCTGGTCGAGTACGAGGTGAAGCCGAACTTCCGCGAACTGGGCAAGCGCTACGCCAAGGACACCCCGAAGGTCGCCAAGGCGGTCACCTCCGCCGACCCGGCGGCCCTCGTCACGGCGCTCCGCGCCGGCACCGCCGAGGTGGAGCCCGAGGGCCTGGGCATGGTCGCCCTCTCCCCCGACGACGTGATCGTCACCGAGCGCCCGCGCAGCGGGTGGGCGGTGGAGAGCGCCGCGGGCGAGACGGTGGCGCTCGACCTGACGATCACGCCCGAGCTCCGCCGCGCCGGCCTGGTGCGCGAGGCCGTCCGCCTGGTCCAGGAGGCCCGCAAGGCCGCGGGCCTGGAGGTCACCGACCGCATCGACCTGTGGTGGGAGGCCACCGGCACCGACCTGGCAGAGGCCCTCCGCACCCACAAGGACGAAATGGCCGCCGAAGTCCTGGCCACCACGGTGACCGAAGGCCGCCCGACCGACCTCCCCCCAACCCACGACGAAGACCTGGGCCTCACCTACTACCTGAAGAAATTCAAATAACCCACCCCCAACGACGCCAGAGCCCCATGATCACCCGACGCGTCGAGCCAGGTGTTGTCCAGGGACCCGACAACGTCCATGATCACCCCACGGGTCGTGCGGCCGGAGGCGCCCAGCGCCGGAGGTCGCACGACCCGCCGCGCGGCGAGCCGTTTCACGAGACGCGCAGCGGATCGGGAAACGGCTCGCCGCGCGTGACGGGGGGTTCCAGGGGGGTCGTCCCCCCTGGGCAACACTGCCATGATTGAGGGGTGAGTTTTTCCGAGCAGCCTTCCGAGGCTCAGGGGCGGGCGTCGTTGCCGGCCATGCGCGCGTCGGATGCGGATCGTGATCAGGTCGCCGACCGTCTGCGTGAGGCGTTGGCGGAGGGGCGCATCACTCCGGAGGAGCACGCCGAGCGCATCGATCTGGTGTACCGGGCGAAGACGTATGCCGAGTTGGAGCCGGTGCTCAGCGATCTTCCCGCCGTGGCGGGGGCCCGGCCGCGGGTGGATCTGCGCAAGGAGGAGGCGCCGCTGGCGGCGCCGCCTCCGCCGCAGTCACCGCACATCGTGGCGGTGTTCGGGGGTGCGGAGCGGAAAGGGCGCTGGCTGGTCCAGCGCAGCACCAATGTGACGTGCGTCTTCGCCGGTGTGGACGTCGACTTCCGGCAGGCGGTGCTCAGTCAGGCGGAGGTGACGGTCAACGTCGTCTGCATCTTCGGCGGCGTGGACCTTGTCGTGCCGCCCGGTGTCCGGGTCGTGGGGTCCAATGTGGCCGTCTTCGGCGGAAACGACTGGCCGGAGGACGACACGGTGGCGCCGGACGCGCCGGTGATCCGGGTGACGGGCGTGACGCTGTTCGGCGGCGTGTCCGTCACCCGCAAGGAATTGAAGCGCCCGAAGAAGGACCGGAAGCGCGAGTTGCGCCGGCTGCACGAGCGGCGCCACGGCCACTGAGCGGGCCCGCGGCGTCAGTCGCGGGCGTGCTCGCGGTCGGGCTGGCAGACGAGGCAGGGCGTGCAGCCGCGGGACTTGGCCTCGCCGCGGGACAGCGACTCCAGGTCGTCGGCCTCGTCACCGATGTCCTCGATGAGGGCGCAGTCGGTGCGGTGGTAGCGCTTGGTGCCGCTGAGGATGCG
>NZ_SMKM01000320.1 GCF_004348665.1 Actinomadura sp. GC306
CCCGCCCCCGTCCGCGCCCGCTCCACCAGGTGACCGATCGCGGCGACCTCGGCCGCCCGCCCGCACAGCGACTGCCCTGCCATGCTCGGAGCGTGTCACCGGGCGTCCGCCCCGGCCAGTGCGCCGCACACCGATCCGCATGTGAATCGCCCGGGGGTCCGGCCATGCGTTTCTCACACCCGGGCCACACCCGCCCGGCCCGACCACAACCGGTCAGGCCCGGCCCGGCCCTCACACCCAGCCGAGCTCCCCGGCGATGCGGACGGCGTCGATCCGGTTGCGGGCGTTCAGCTTGCTGATGCAGCTCGCCAGGTAGTTGCGGACGGTCCCGACCGTCAGGTTGAGCGCGAGCGCGATGTCGTCGACGTCCGCGCCCTCGGCCGCGAGCCGCAGGACCTGCGCCTCCCGCGGCGTCAGCGGGCTCTCCGGCTGGCGCAGCGCGACCAGCGCGAGCTGCGGGTCGACGACCTGCTCGCCCGCCGCGACCCGGCGGATCGCCGCGGCCAGCTCCGCGGGCGGCACGTCCTTGAGGACGAACCCGTCCGCGTGCGCGTCCAGCGCCCGCCGCAGGTCGCCGGGGCGGCCGAGCCCGGTGAGGATCAGCACCCGGCACTCCGGCAGCCGCTCGTGCAGCTCCGCCGCCGCCGTCACGCCGTCCACGCCGGGCAGGTCGACGTCGAGCACCGCCACGTCCGGGCGGTGCCGCAGCGCCTCCCGCACGATCGCGTCGCCGGTCTCGACCTCCGCCACGACCTCCATGTCGGGCTCCAGGCCGAGGAGGCCGGTCAGCGCGCCGCGCAGCAGCGCGACGTCCTCGGCCAGCAGGATCCGGATCGCGTCCGGCACGGTCTCCACCGGGGGGCGCTCACCCGGGGCCCGCGGGAGGTCGCCGTCCACGCCCGCCATCGCTGATCACGCCCTCCACGATCGCCTGCCCGGGGACTCCCGCCGCCGGCGGAAGACCGCCGTGACGAACGGTCCGGTGGCGCGGCGGCCGCCCATCGGCGTACCCCCACAGTAACCGCCGGACCCGCCCGCGGAGGCTGGTCACATGGCGGATTCGCCCCGCCCGGAGCCTGCCTAGATTCGGCCTCAACCGACTCGCTGGAGGTCGCGTGATCTACGGCGTCTTCTCGTTCTCGGCGGGGGCCGTGCTCCGGCTGCTGCTGCGCCCGAAGGTCGAGGGCCGGGCCAACATCCCGGTGCACGGCCCGTTCATCCTCGCGAGCAACCACCTGTCGTTCGTCGACAGCTTCGTGCTGTCGCCCGTCATCGGCCGCCGCGTCTGCTACCTGGCGCGGGCGGAGTACTTCGAGCTGCCCGGCCGCGCGGGCCGCGCGATCCGGTGGGGGCTGTTCGCGCTGGGGAACGTCCCGATCCGGCGCGGCCCCACCCGCGCCGCCGTCCGCGCGCTGGAGCAGATCGCCGCGTGCCTGCACGAGGGCGGCGGGGTCGCCATCTACCCGGAGGGCAGCCGCTCCCCGGACGGCCGCATCTACCGGGGCCGGACGGGCGTCGCCTGGCTCGCGATGGCCACCGGCGCGCCGGTCGTCCCGGTCGCGCTCGGCGACACCGACCACATCATCCCGCTCGGCAGCCGGCGGCCCCGGCTGCGCGTCCGCCCGACCGTCCGGATCGGCGAGCCGATGGACTTCACCCGCTACCGCGACCTGCCCCGCGGCCGGGCCCGCCGCGTCATCACCGACGAGATCATGGACGCCATCTGCAAGCTCTCCGACCGCGAGCGGGCCGGCGTCTACAACCCCCGCGCCGAGGAGGAGTGACGCTCCCCGGCGGGACTCACGGCAGGACTCACGGCAGGGTTCACAGCAGCACGTGGTCGCTGAGGAACCGCGCGAACTCGGACTCGAAGTCCGCGTAGCGGTCGCGCAGGCCGGTGCCCGGCCAGCCGGGCGGGAGCAGGGCCGGCGGCAGCAGCGGGTCGAGCACGAGGTGGCGCAGCACGGCGGCGGCGAGGGTGAACCGCTCGGCCATCGCGGCGGCGCCGGCCAAGGCCGCGTCGAGGCCGCGCGCCGTGGCCGCCCATCCGTCGAGGTCCCAGAGGGCGGCGGCGAGGGCGGCGGGGTCGCCTTCGGGGCGGCCGGTGAGGAAGGTGCACTGCCGGACGACGGCGTCCGGGCGGGCGCGGGCCAGGTTGGCGGGCCGCAGCCAGGTGCCCTCGCGCAGCTCGGCGAGGCGGAGCGCGGACATGGCCCGGCGGAGCTCGGCGCGGTCGGCGGCGGGCCGCCGCTCGGCGGTGATGACGGCGATCTCCCAGTCGCCGTCCCACGGCACGGCCGGGAGGAGGCGGCTCTCGTCCTGGCGCGCCTGGCGTTCGAGGAGGCGCTCGGTGAGGGCGTAGGCGCCGCCGGACTGGACGACGTCGCCCGCGGCGACCATCCGGGAGAGCGCGACGCGGACCGTCCCCTCCGCGATGCCGAACAGGTCGCCGACGCGGACGAGGACGCGCGCGGGCAGCCGCGGCGGGTGGACGCCAAGCAGCGTGCTCAGGACGACCGAACGCGCGGTGAGCGGGCGGATCTCCAGGTTGTCCATGTCTGGTGGCGACCCTATCCGGGCCGGTACGGGCCATCGGCCCAGATGGGCGGGCCGGGGCCTCGTGTTCACCCGCGTCCGCGTGAGAACGTTACGTTGACCGAACGAGATTCGGGACCGTAGGTTCCTGGATGATGTCCGTTGCCGCAATCGCGCGACGATCGTGTGACGGAGGACCCAGCAGTGACGCTGAACCCGACCGAGGCGGGCCTCGCCCTCGCCGACCCGAAGTCCTACGCCGACGAACAGCGCTTCCACGAGTCGCTCGCGCTGCTGCGCCGGGAATCCCCGGTGCACTGGGTGGACGCGCCCGACTACAACCCCTTCTGGGCCGTCACCAAGCACGCGGACGTCCTGGAGATCGAACGCAACCACGAAATCTTCCTCAACGCCCCCCGGCCGCTGCTCGCGACGAAGGACTTCGACCGGCTCAACCGGGAGCGGGCCGAGCAGGGCATAGCGCTGCGGACGCTGATCCACATGGACGACCCGGACCACCGCGTCATCCGGGCGATCGGCGCCGACTGGTTCCGGCCGCGCGCCATGCGGGCGATGGAGCCGCGCGTCAAGGAGCTGGCGAAGCGGTACGTCGACCGGATGGTCGACCTCGGCGGCGAATGCGACTTCGCGCGGGAGGTCGCCGTCCACTTCCCGCTGTACGTGATCCTCTCCCTGCTCGGGCTGCCCGAGAGCGACTTCGACCGGATGCTGAAGCTCACCCAGGAGCTGTTCGGCGGAGACGACGAGGAGTTCCAGCGCGGTGCGACCGACGAGGAGAAGATCCAGGTCCTCCTCGACTTCTTCGCCTACTTCCAGGAGCTGACGGAGGCGCGCCGCAAGAACCCGACGGACGACCTCGCGTCCGCCATCGCGAACGCGCGTATCGACGGCGAACCGCTGAACGACTTCGACACGGCCTCGTACTACGTCATCGTCGCGACCGCCGGGCACGACACCACGAGCGCGACGATCTCCGGCGGCCTGCACGCCCTCGTCGAGAACCCGGACCAGCTCGACCGGCTCCGCGCGAAGCCCGAGCTGATGCCGTTCGCCGTGGACGAGATGATCCGCTGGGTCACCCCCGTCAAGGAGTTCATGCGGACCGCCACCCGCGACTACGAGCTCCGCGGCGTCACGATCCGCGAAGGGGACGCGGTGCTGCTGTCGTACCCGTCCGCGAACCGCGACGAGGACGTGTTCGACGACCCGTTCCGCTTCGACGTCGGGCGCGACCCCAACAAGCACCTGGCGTTCGGGTTCGGCGTCCACTACTGCCTGGGCGCGGCGCTCGCCCGGATCGAGGTCCGCGCTTTCTTCGAGGAGCTGCTGCCCCGGCTCGGCTCGATCGAACTGGCCGGCGCCCCGGAGAGCATCGCCACCACCTTCGTCGGCGGTCTCAAGCACCTGCCGATCCGCTACTCCCTGGATTGAGGAACCTCCTTGCAGATCACTGCCGCGGTGCTGCGCGCCGCAGACGGGCCCTACACGATCGAGTCGCTCGACCTCGCCGACCCCGGGCCCGGGGAGGTCCTGGTGCGCGTGGCCGGGGCCGGGATGTGCCACACCGACCTGCTCGGGCGCGTCCCCGGCGACCTGGTCGGCAAGCCGGTCGTGCTCGGCCACGAGGGCTCCGGCGTGGTCGAGGCGGTCGGCCCCGGCGTCACCGGGATCACCGCGGGCGACCACGTGGTCATGTCGTTCGACTCGTGCGGGGCGTGCACCAACTGCCGCGCCGGGGTGCCCGGCGCCTGCCCGCAGATGATGGCGCTCAACATGCTCGCCGCGCCGCTGGACGGCAACCCCCGCGCGACCGCCGCCGGCGGGGAGGCCGTGCACACCCGCTGGTTCGGGCAGTCGTCGTTCGCGAGCCACGCGCTCGGGACCGTCCACAACGTCGTCCCGGTGAGCCGCGACGTCCCGCTGGAGCAGCTCGGCCCGCTCGGCTGCGGCGTCCAGACGGGCGCGGCATCGGTGCTGATCTCACTCGGCGTCGGGGCCGGCGACAGCATCGCGATCTTCGGCGCGGGCGCGGTCGGCCTCGCCGCCGTGATGGCCGCCCGCGTCGCGGGCGCGACCACGATCGTCGCGGTGGACCTGCACGAGTCGCGGCTCGACCTCGCCCGCGAGCTCGGCGCCACCCACGTGCTGAACGGCGCCGACGAGGACATCGCCGGGCAGATCCGCGCGATCTCCGGCGGCGAGGGCGTCCAGTACTCGTTCGACAGCACCGCCGTCCCCGAGGTGGTCGCCACGGCCGTCGCCTCGCTGCGCACCACCGGCGTGTGCGGCCTCGTCGGCGTCGGCGCGGCCGAGTACACCCTCGACGCGAACCTCCTGCTCATGGGCCGGACGGTCAAGGGCATCATCGAGGGCGACGCCGTCCCGCAGACGTTCATCCCGAAGATGATCGAGCTGTGGCGGCAGGGCCGGTTCCCGTTCGACCGGCTCATCACGTCCTACCAGCTCGACCAGATCAACCAGGCCGAGGCCGACACCCAGTCCGGCAAGGTCGTCAAGCCGGTGCTGATCCCCTAGACGACGCGGTGGAGGAGACTGTCGCCGCGCATGAGGCGGCGGCAGTTCTCCGCCGCGACCGCGAAGTACCGGCTCCACGTCTCCCCGGTCAGCCACGCGACGTGCGGCAGCACGACGACGTTCTCCAGGCCGAGCAGTGGGTTGCCCGCACCGACCGGCTCCTCCTCGAAGACGTCCAGCCCCGCACCGCCCAGCCGCCCCGACCGCAACGCCTCCACCAGAGCGGCCTCGTCGATGACCGCGCCCCGCGCCGTGTTCACCACGACCGTGCCCTCCGGCAGCATCGCCAGCCGCTCCGCGTCCAGCATGTGCCGGGTCTCCTCGGTCAGCGGCACATGCACCGACACGATGTCGCTCTCCCGCAGCAGCTCGTCCAGCCCCCGCCACGCCGAGTCGTCCCGCGGAGTCCGGGACGTGTACAGGACGGTCGCCCCGATCGCCTCCAGCATCCCCCGCAGCAGCCCCGCGATCTGGCCGCCGCCGAGCAGCCCGACCGTCCGCCCCGCCAGCTCACCGCCCACGAGCGCCCGGTCGGCGGGCCAGCCCCGGCCCGCCCGCGTCCGCGCGTCGAACGCGACGACCCTCCGCAGCACCGCCAGCATCAGCAGCAGGCTCGTCTCCGCCACCGCCTGCGCGTTCTGGCCGGGCATGTTCGCCACGGCGATCCCGCGCTCCTCGGCAGCGGCCAGATCGATCGTGTTCACGCCCGTGCCGAGCTTCTGCACCAGCCGCAGCTTCGGCGCCCGGTCCATGTCGGCGGCCGTCAGCGGACGCAGCACGTGCCAGAGGACCTCGGTGTCCGGCAGCAGCTCCGCGAACCGCTCGTCGTCCTGCTCCGAGCAGCTCACGATGTCCAGGCCCGGCTCGGCGTGGTCCATGTCGTAGTGCAGCAGCACCCGCATGCCGCCCCCTTCCTCTCCCTGGATTATCGTGCCGGTCATGAGCCGGTGGCCGGAACTCCCGATCGTGCAGGCCCCGATGGCGGGCGGCCCCTCGACCCCGGAACTGGCCGCCGCCGTCTCGGACGCGGGCGGCCTCGGCTTCCTCGCCGCCGGCTACAAGACCACCGAGGCCATGCGCGCCGACATCACCGCCACGCGGCGGCTCACCTCCCGCCCCTTCGGGATGAACGTCTTCATGCCCTCCCTGGAGGAACCCGACCCGTCCGCCGTAGCCGCCTACCGCGACCGCCTCGCCCCCGAGGCCGCCCGGCTCGGCGTCACCCCGGGCACCCCGTCCGCCCGCGACGACGCCTACGACGCCAAGATCGCCGACCTGCTGACCGACCCGCCGCCCTTCGTGAGCTTCACCTTCGGCTGCCCGACCCCGGAGATGATCCGCGCCCTCCAGAAACGCGGCACCACGGTCATCGTCACGGTCACCACCCCCGCCGAGGCCGGCCAGGCATCCGCCGCCGACGCCCTCTGCCTCCAGGGCTCCGAGGCCGGCGGCCACCGCGGCTCGTTCACCAACACGTCCGAGACGCCCATCCCCCTGCGCACACTGCTCCGCGAGGTGAGCGCCCTCACCAGTCAGCCCCTCATAGCCGCCGGCGGCCTGGCAACCGCGTCCCACGTAGCCGAGGTCCTGACCCTCGGCGCGACCGCCGCCCAGATGGGCACGGCCTTCGTCCGCTGCCCGGAAAGCGGCGCGAACCCCGTCCACAAAGCGGCCCTGGCCGACCCCAGCTTCACCGCAACGTCCCTCACCCGAGCCTTCAGCGGCCGCCCAGCCCGCGCCCTGGTCAACCGCTTCCTAACCGACCACGCCCCACACGCCCCAGCCGCCTACCCCGACGTCCACTACCTGAC
>NZ_SMKM01000321.1 GCF_004348665.1 Actinomadura sp. GC306
GTCGGGGCGGGCGCAGGAGACGGCGGCCCATCCGTCCGCCGTCCGGAGCAGCCGGCAGGCACCTCCTGCGGACCGGCGCCCCCGCCGGCGGTGCCCGGTGAACGCGGCGCGCTCGGACAGCAGCCGCGCACCGTCCACCCCGAACCGCTCCCCCAGCCCGGCGGCCACCGCCGCCGCGTCGCCCGGCGGCATCAGGGGCGGCCCGCCGGGCAGGCCGCACAGCGGCGGCACCCCCGACGACGCCCACGCCACAAGCGCGTCCCCACCTGGCGACATGGTGCGACGATACACTTCGTCCCCCGACCGCCACCCCGGAGAGGACCGGCCGTGCACGTCTCCGTCGCCGACCTCGCCGATGGCGCGGCGGACCCGCCGCTCCTCACCCCCGAGGGAGCCGTCCGCGACCCGCTCGTCACCGTGGACCTGGCCCCCGCCGGCCCCGCCGTCACCGCGCGGGCCGCCCAGCGGGCCCGCGCTGGCGACCGCATCCTGATTGGCATCGGCACGGCGGACCCAAAGCTCCTCAGGGCGCTCGATCTCACCCTGGGCACGGGCGGCCCGGAGACTGTGGACAACCCGGCCGCGTCACCGGACGCACTGCGCGAGGCCGTGGCCCGCAACCCGCACGCGTCGCTGCTCCTGCGGGACGTCCTGCGCACCACGGACGGCATGCCGGTCGGCGCGGCGCTCGACGTCGAGTCCTACGCCTACTCCACGCTCCTCGGCGGCCCGGAGTTCGCCCGGTGGCTGGCCGCCCGCCCTCGGCGCCCGCTTCCGCCCGAGGTGGCCGACCCGGTCCTGGTGGCGCGGGACGCCGGCCACCTGTCGGTCACCCTCAACCGCCCGGAACGGCGCAACGCCTTCGGCCGGCAGCTGCGCGACGCTCTCGTGGACGCCCTGTCGGTCGCGGCGGCCGACCCCGGGATCACCCGCGTCACGCTGAGCGGCGCGGGCCCGGCGTTCTGCGCCGGCGGCGACCTGGCCGAGTTCGGCGCCGCCCCCGACCTGGCGACCGCCCACCTGGTGCGCACCCGGGGAGGCGCGGGCCGCCTCCTCCACCGGCTCGCCGGACGCGTCGAGGCCCGCGTGCACGGCCCCTGCGTCGGCGCGGGCATCGAACTGCCCGCCTTCGCCGGCCGCGTCACCGCCCACCCGGACGCGACGTTCCGGCTGCCCGAGGTGTCCATGGGCCTCATCCCCGGCGCCGGCGGCACGGTCAGCATCCCCCGCCGCATCGGCCGCTGGCGGACCCTCTACATGGCCCTGACCGGGACGCCCGTCCCCGCCGCAACCGCACTCGCCTGGGGCCTGGTGGACGGCATCGCGCCCTGACCTCACCTCGGTTACGGGCGTGGTTCCAGATAGCCGGCGATCGATTCGGCGAGCACCGCGCGGGCGTCGTCGATGTCGGCCCACGTGCTCAGGTGCTGCTCCAGGTAGAGGCCGCGGACGGCGGCGGGCAGGAGGTGCCGCACGCGCTCCAGCCGGTAGGCGTCCACGACGAGCCCGCGGAACGCCCGCGCGTAGGCGCGCCGCCACCGGCGGTCCCACAGGGCGAGCTGCTCGGCCGTCCGCGGGTACGCCTCGGTGAACTCGGCCGTGTCGCGCGGCAGCAGGCTCCGCAGCGCCGCCACCGCCCGGCCCGGCGTCGAGTCGAGGCCCGACCAGAGGGCGTCGACGATGCGGCTCATCCGCTCGGCGACGGACCCGTCGTCCATGTCCTTCCACGGCAGCATGTCGCCCTGGCCCGCCAGCTCTTCGAGGACGGCCGCCCAGAGGCCGTCGACCCCGCCGAACTGGTGCTGGACCGTCCCCCAGGTGACCCCGGCGCGCTTCGCGACGAGGTTGGCGCTGGCCTCGCAGCCGTCCCCGCCGGCCGCGAGCATGGCGATCGCGGTCCTGATCACGCGGGCGCGCGTCTCCAGGCCGCGCCGGTTGAGCGGGGCGCCCCGCGCGTTCACCGGGGCGCCGCGGCCCGCCGGCCCCTTCGGCTGGGCGGTCGAGGACTCGATCACGCTGCGATTGTAGATCCGGCGCCATGGCTTTCGGCCGAGTGAGCATAGACACATCTATGTAAGCTGGTGGCACCGGTCCCGGCGGTATACGGTCGGCGCATGACGAGCCGCCAGTCCTCCCTCAGAGAGTCCTCGTGGCAGGCCGGCGGATTCGTCCGCGACGAGACGCCGACCGCCGAGGTGGAACGCCGCGAAGCGGTCATCGAGTCGCTGGCCGGCACCGTCCGCGACCTGATCGACGCCACGATCCGCACGACGGTCGACGACGACGAGATCCACCGGGTCCGCGACGACCTCGCCGCACTCGTCGCCAGGCTGCGGGCCTCCGAGCTGCCCGGCCCCGCCGGCGTCAGGTTCAACTCCGAGCTCCGCGCCTGGAACTGGGGCAACGCCGTGGTGGGCGCGGCGAACGGGATCGCCCCGCCGCTCCGCATCGTCCACGACGCGGACGGCTGCCACGCCGACGTGGTCCTCGGCGCGGCGTACGAGGGGCCGCCCGGCCTGGTGCACGGCGGCGTCTCCGCGATGCTCCTCGACCACATCATGGGCGAGACGGCGTCCGGACGGCGGCGGACGGCCTTCACCGGAACGCTCACCATGCGCTACCGGCGCGGCACGCCCCTCGGCCCCCTGCGCCTCGAAGGCCGCGTCACCGGCGAGGAGCGCCGCAAGATCTTCGTGGCCGGCTCGATCTCCGACGCCGAGGGCGTCACCGTCGAGGCCGAAGGCATCTTCATCCAGCCCCTCGGCGCCCCCGGGGTCGCGGAGGACCCGAGTACATAGACACTCCTATGTGCTCACCCGCGGCCAAGCGGAAGCGGATCGCGCACTCGCACCAGGCCGATGTCGGATCTGGACCCGTCCCGTTCGTCTAGGGGATGAGGACACCATTCCCGACAGCGCGAGGAGCGGACCCGTGAACCCGACTCTGAACACGATCGACATCATCGTCGCCGACATCCAGGACGCCACCGCCTTCTACGCCCGGCTGGGCCTGACGTTCACCGCCGATCCCGCCTACCCTGACCACGCGAGCTGCGACCTGCCCGGCGGTCTGCACCTGATGCTGGACACCGAGAAGTTCCGCGGCTCCGCCCAGGCCAAGGGCTGGAGCCGCCCCTCCGGCGACCCGCGCAGCTTCCTGGCGTTCCAGTTCGGCACGCCGGCCGAGGTCGACGCCAAGTACGCCGAGCTCACCGCCGCCGGGTACCCCGGTGTACAGGAGCCCTGGGACGCGTTCTGGGGGATGCGGTACGCCACCGTGACCGATCCGGACGGCAACGGCATCGACCTGTACTGTCCCCTGGCCGCATCCTCGGACGGTCAGTGACCGCCCGCGGGGACGAGCACAATTCCGGAAGGGACGACATCATGAAGTACGTGCTGATGTTCGCGGACACCGAGGAGTTCTCCCGGGCGCTGGGTGCGATGTCCGAGGCCGAGCGCCAGGAGGCGTTCGAGGCGGTCGGCCGCTGGTTCGCCGAGCACGCCGCCCAGATCACCCACCACGCGCGCCTGGACCACCCGGAGACCGCCACCACGATGCGGCTGTCCGGCGGCGACGCCGTCGTCACCGACGGGCCCTTCGTGGAGGGCAAGGAGGTCGTCTCCGGCTACGCCGAGATCGAGGTCGCCGACCTGGACGAGGCGATGGCGATCGCGCGCGGGTGGCCGGGCTGCCCGGTCGTCGAGATCCGCCCGATCACCTGACGGGGATGGTGGAACCGCACGACCCCGCGCACCCGGAGGACGAGGTGCGCGCCGAGCTGGCCCGCGTGGTGCGGGAGCACGCGGGCCGGCTGACGGCGTCCCTGGTGCGGGTGCTGGGCGACTTCGCCGCCGCCGAGGACCTCGTCCAGGACGCCGTCGAGATCGCCCTCCGGCGCTGGCCGGTCGACGGGATCCCCGAGCACCCCGACGCCTGGCTGCTGACCACCGCGCGCCGCCGCGGCATCGACCTCCTGCGCCGCCAGGCCGCCTACCGCGACAAGCTGGCCCGGCTCACCTGGCCCGCGCAGGCCGAACCCGGCGACCGGCTGAAGCTGGTCTTCACCTGCTGCCACCCCGCGCTGCCCCGGACCGCGCAGATCGCGCTGACCCTCCGCACGGTGTGCGGGCTGACGACCGCCCAGATCGCCGCCGCGTTCCTCGTCCCCGAGGCGACCGTCGGGCAGCGCATCACCCGCGCCAAGCGCAAGATCACGCAGGCGGGCATCCCGTACCGCGTGCCCGGCGAGGCCGAGCTGCCCGAGCGCCTCGGCCAGGTCCTCGCGGTCGTCTACCTGCTGTTCAACGAGGGCTACCTCACCAGCACCGGCGAGCGGCCCTACGCGCCGGACCTGGCCGGGGACGCCGAATGGCTGGCCGCCCAGCTGGCATGGCTGCTGCCCCGGCAGCCGGAGGTCCTCGGCCTGCTCGCCCTCATCCGCCTGCACCAGGCCCGTACCGGCGCCCGCTTCGACCCCGCCGGCGGCCTCATCCTGCTGCCCGACCAGGACCGCGGGCTGTGGGACCACGAGGCGATCGCCGACGCCGTCCGGTTGCTCGAACGGGCCGCGAGACTGCGCCGTCCCGGCCCCTACCAGCTGCAGGCCGCCATTCTCGCCTGCCACGCCGAGGCCCCCGCCTGGGCCGCTACCGACTGGCCGCAGATCGTGGTCCTCTACGACATGCTCCTCGCCCTGGCGCCATCGCCCGTCCACCGGCTCCAGCGCGCCATCGCCCTGCACCACCATCCCGGCGAGCGCGGCGGCGCACGCAACGCCCTCGCCGACCTGGACGGCCTCTCGCCGGCCGACCGCAAGGCCCTGGAGCACTACCCGCTGTTCCACGCCACCCGCGCCGAGCTGCTGCGCGCCACCGGCCGCCACGACGACGCCCGCGCCGCCGACGAGCACGCCCTGGCACGCACCGCCAACCCGGCCCAGCACGCCCTCCTCCGGCAACGCCTGCACTGGGACTGACCCGGCGCGGCCCCCTCGGCGCCCCGACCGCCCCGGAGAGAAGCCCGGCACGTAGAGCCCGCTATGCGCTTGCCCGCCCGTCGCAGGGAGCACGCCCGGACGAACGTGCCGCCCCCCGCGGCCGCGGGACCCCTAGACTCTCGCGGGTGACCACCGACGACGGGTTCGAAGGCCAGGACATCTCCGCTCTGCCCGTGCGCCAGCAGCAGATCATGGCCGCCATCCTGGACTGGGTCGCCAGATACGGGTATGCGCCGAGCACGCGGCAGATCGGCGACACCGTCGGCCTGCGGTCCGCATCGTCGGTGTCCCGGCACCTGGCGAGCCTGGAGGACAAGGGGTTCCTGCGCCGGGGGGCCTCGGTGACCCGGCCGATCGACGTGCGCCCCTTCCTGCGGGAGCACTCCCCGTCGGCCGTCCCCGACGATCAGGTGCCCGTGCCGGTGGTGGGCGACATCGCCGCCGGCACCCCCATCTCCGCCGACGAGCACCTCGACGAGACGCTGTCGCTGCCCCGCGAGCTGACCGGGCGCGGCAACGTCTTCGCCCTGCGCGTCCGCGGCGACTCGATGATCGACGCGGCGATCTGCGACGGCGACCTCGTCGTGGTCCGGCAGCAGCCCGAGGCGCATTCGGGCCAGATCGTCGCCGCGATGATCGACGGGGAGGCCACCGTCAAGGTGTTCCGCCGCCGCGACGGCCACGTCCTCCTCGAACCCCGCAACCCGGCCTACGACCCGATCGACGGCGACCACGCCACCGTCCTGGGCATCGTCGTGACGGTCCTGCGCAACGTCTGACCGTCCGGAAGCCCGCCGGCCGGTGGGGCGCCTCGACCAAGGAGTGGTGGGCGCCGGTTCCGGGCGGGGCGCGCGGTCCGAGGATCAGTGTTCGGCGGGACGGTAGCGTTCGCCGCGGGTCTTGGCGCCGATGAGGCGGAGCTGGGTCAGCAGCGCCCACTGGTCGAGGCGCCGCGGGACGAGGCGCGCCGACGCCCGGATCAGCGCGGCCATGCGGTCGAAGCGGCGCTGCTCGCGCGGGGACCACTCGATGCCGAAGCGCGTCCGGACGGGTTCGGGCAGGCAGCCGATCGCCACCAGCGTGCCCAGCGGCCGCAGCACCGGCCGGGCAGCCCGGATAGCGAGGGACGGCACGAACGGGACCGCGCCGATGCCCTCCGTGCGGGCGATCTCGATGGACCGGGCGGCCGGGGCGGTCATCTCCAGGCGCTCGGCGCAGAACGCGTCGAACACCGTCCGGAAGGCGGCGTAGTCGGGCGGTACCGGGCGCATGCTCACGCCGTAGCGGGCGTACCAGGCGACCGTCCCGGCGTAGAGGCGGTCGTGGTCGGCGGCGGTGAGGGCCCCGGCCGGGAAGAACAGCTCGGCCGTCCGGAACATGTGCCAGGTGAACGTGGCGTGCGCCCACCAGAACGTCTCGGGGTCGAGGGCGTGGAACCTGCGGCCCGTCGAGTCGACGCCCTTGATGTCCAGGTGCAGGTCGCGGATGCGGCGGGCGCGCTCGGGGCCGTCCGGCTCGAAGATCGTCGCCCAGATCTGCGGCACCGACCGCCAGATCCGGCCGAACGGGTCGTCGAAGAAGCCGGACTGCTCGGCCACGGCCGTGCCGAGCGGCGGGTACATGAGCTGCAGCAGTCCGGTGGCGCCGCCCGGGAGCGCCGCCCGCGAGTCGCCCGCGATTCGCCACAGCAGCGATTGCGGGCCGATGGGCTCGGCGTCCTGCGCGGGCCGCCCGGCGAGATGGTCAGCTGCCGCCATTACCCGTCCTCCTTCATGCGTGATGAGACGATGACACGAAAATGTTGCATCTGTCCAGGGTGGGCATAATGGCCGGGTGGACGCCGCGATCGCCCTGCCGGACCTCGCCCGGCGCCTGCCGCCCCCGCCCGCCCCCGAGC
>NZ_SMKM01000322.1 GCF_004348665.1 Actinomadura sp. GC306
GGATGGGGTCGCGGCGCGTCCGCTGGACGGGGCTGCCCAGGAGCACGCCGCCCCGGACGGGCCCCCGGTGCGACATCCCGTCGGGGCCGCCGCCGGGCTTCCGCCGGCTCGTGCGGTGGCGCGAGGTCATCAGCGTCATCGTGATCCAGACGACCAGGGCGCTGAAGATCACGATGGGTGCGATGACGTAGAGGTAGGGGTCACCGAGCCGGGTCGAATCGGCGAGCATGGCGGCACCTCCTCGCCCACGCCTTTACCCGAGGGCAGACGGCTAACCGTCCCGGCCGCCGGCAGGACTCGCCGGGAGTGCCATGACACGACCGTAAGATGTCTGACGTCTTACTTGAGGGGGCTTTGTGGGAGCAGGTCGGGCGCCGTGACGGCACGCCGGGCCGGGCTCGCCGGATCGCTGCTGATGATCGTCCTGGTGGCGGTCAGCCTGCGGCCGGCGATCGCCGCGGTCGGGCCGGTGCTGACCGAGATCAGCGACGAGTTCCAGCTGTCCGGCACGGCGGCGGGCGCGCTGACCACGCTGCCGCTGCTGTTCTTCGGCGCGTACGGGCTCGTCGCGCCGTTCCTGCACCGGGCGCCGCGCGCCGAGACGCTGCTCGTCAGCGCGATGGGGCTGCTCGTCGTCGGGCTGCTGCTGCGGCTGGTGGGCGCCCCGTTCCCGCTGTTCGCCGGGTCGCTGGTCGCCGGTGTCGCGATCAGCATCGGCAACATCGCGGTGCCCTCGATCATCAAGCGGGACCATCCGACGCGGATCACCACGGTCACGGCCGTCTACACGGTCGCCGTGACGAGCGGCGCGTCCCTGTCGTCCGGGCTGGTCGTCCCGGTGGAGAACCTCTTCGACTCGTCGTGGCGGCTGCCGCTGGGCCTGCTGGCCGTCCCGGCGGCGCTCGCGGGGCTGCTGTGGGTGCCGCGGGCGCGCAGGGCGGCGCACGCGGCGCGGTCGGCGCCCCGTCCGGCGTCGTCGCGGGGCGTGGCCGCCATGGTCTGGCGGTCCGGCCTGGCCTGGAACGTCACGGTGTTCATGGGCCTGCAGTCGCTGCTGGCGTACGTCGTCCTCGGCTGGCTCCCGACGATCTGCCAGAGCCGCGGGATGGACGAGACGTCCGCCGGGCTGGTCCTCGCCCTGTCGGCGGCGGTCCAGGCGGCGGGGTCGCTCGCCGTCCCGCTGCTGGCACGGCGGACGCGCGACCAGCGCCCGCTCGTGCTCACCACGGCGACGCTGTCGCTCCTCGGCTTCGTCGGCGTCACGTGGGCGCCGATCGGATCGGTGTGGGTGTGGGCGGTCGTGCTCGGCCTCGGCCAGGGCATCGGGTTCGCCACCGCGCTGTCGTTCATCGGGCTCCGCGCCCACGACGCCCAGGTCGCGGCCCAGCTGTCGGGGATGGCGCAGGGCGTCGGCTACGTCATCGCGGCGCTCGGCCCGCTCGGCGTCGGCGCCCTGCACGACGTCACCGGCGGGTGGAGCGTTCCGATCGGCTGCGTGCTCGGCGTCGTGCTCGTCATGACGGTGCCGGGGCTCGCGGCGGGACGCAACCGCTCGGTCGGCGCCCCCACGGAACCACCACCGGACGCGGTTAACCCGGAAATTAGCGGACACATCCCTAATTGATGCTGAGCGAGGCCCGCAAATGACACCGGGAGGTGGACCGTATGCTCGCCACGATCCTGGCGGACCCCACGCTGGCCGAGACCGCGCCACGAGGCCCTTGGCTATGGCTCTGGATAATCCCCGTGGTCGCCGTGGTGGCGCTGGTCGCCCGCTTCATCATGATGCTGACGGCGTCGTCCCGTCCGATCCGCCCGGAACGCCGGAACGACCAGGACAACCACCGCGGCATGGAGCAGGGCGGCACCTACACCTACCGGCCCGGGATGTTCTCCCACAGCTACCCGCCCTCGAAGGAGTCGCAGGCCGAGGAGTTCCGCCACGACAACCCGCAGCCGGGACGGGAGCCGAAGAAGCCGTGGCCGGACGGTCTGCTCTACGAGCAGACCGTGGTCAAGGAGGAGTTCGAGGAGCTCAAGGGCCGCAGGCGCGACAACGCCTAGAAGCCGACGCTCAACTTGGAAGCCGACGCTCAGAAGCCGACGCATAGAGGCCGACGCCTAGAAGCCGGTGAAGAGTCCTGAGGTGGGGCGGACGGCGCCGACCACGGCGCCGCCGCCGCGGACCTGGACGATCGACAGCTCGTCCAGCACGGCCTTGTCCGTCCCCTCGGCCGCCTCCGCCACGCCGAGCGCGCGCAGCAGGGCGACGGTGACGGGCGTCCGGGCCCGCATCGCACCGTCGTCGATCTTGATGGCGCCGGACCGGCCGTCGGCGAACGCGAACGCGTCCACCCCCTCGGCGCCGCACTTGACCAGCAGCCCCGGGACGGCGTCCATGAGCCGCCGCTCCTCGCGCCGCGTGCCCGCCGTCCACTGCGGGTGGGTGCGCATCGCGTCCGCGACGCGCCGTTCCGGCGTGCCGGGCCCGGCGAGGACGAGCGCGCGGAACGCCCGCGCCACGCCCGTCAGGGACAGCGCGAACAGCGGCGCGCCGCAGCCGTCAACGCCGACCGCCGCGACCGGCTCCCCCGCGAGTTCCTCGACCGTCTCCCGCACGGCGGTCTGCAGCGGGTGCCCCGGGTCGAGGTAGGTCTCGGTCGGCCAGCCCGCGGCGACGCAGGTGGCGAGCATCGCGGCGTGCTTGCCGGAGCAGTTCATGCGCAGCCGCGAGGCGCCGCCGCCCGCCCGCACGACGTCCTGCTGCTTGACGGGATCGAGCGGCCAGCTCTCGGGGCAGCGCAGGTCGGCGGCCCCCAGCCCGGCCCCGGCGAGGATCTTCTCCACTCCCTCGACGTGGAACTCCTCGCCCGAGTGGCTGCCCCCGGCCAGCGCGAGCAGCTCCCCGTCCAGGCCGAGCCCGGCCCGCAGCATCGCGACCGCCTGCATCGGCTTGTTCGCCGAACGCGGGAAGACCGGCACCGCGGGATCGCCGGCGCGGACCGCGACGGACCCGTCCGCGGCGAGGCCGGCCGCCGCGCCGCGATGGCGGGACTCCACGAACCCGGACCGCTCGACCTCCACGAGCACAGGATTGATCATGTGTGCGTCCTGCCCGGTCACCGGGCCTTGATGCCTAGCCACACGCGCGGATGCCCAGCAGCTCGCGCGCGTCCGCGGAGGTCATCGGCGGGCGCTGGGCCAGCCGGGCGGCCTGCGCCGCCCGCTCCACGAGCTCGGCGTTCGCCGTCACCGGCCGTCCCTTCGCGAAGGTGACCGTGTCCTCCATGCCGACCCGCAGGTGCCCGCCCGCGGACAGCGCCGCGAACAGCACGGGCAGGGACGTCCGCCCGATGCCGGTCGCCGACCATGTCGCGCCCTCCGGCAGCGCCTCGACGGCCGCGACGAGCGTGCGCGCGTCCCCGGGCATGCCGCCGGGCACGCCCATCACCAGGTCGCAGTGGACGCGCCCCCCGTACGGGAGGCCGTGCTTGTCGAGGAGACGGTGCAGCGCCGCGACCTGCCCCAGGTCGAACAACTCGAACTCTGGGACGACCTCCAGTTCCTGGGTGCGGCGGTAGAGCTCCACCATGAACGGCCAGGGGTTCATGAAGACGTCGTCGCCGAAGTTGACCGTCCCGCAGGTGAGCGAGCACATGTCGGGCTCGGCGTCCAGGACGCGCAGCCTGTCCTCATAGGAGTCGGTGACGGCACCGCCCGTGGACAACTGCACGATCAGTCCCGTGCCCTCTCGCAGCGCGCGCACCGTGTCCCGCAGCCGGGACAGGTCGAGCGTGGGGAGCGCGTACTCGTCGCGGATGTGCACGTGGATGACCGCCGCGCCGGCCGCCTCGCACTCCTTGGCCGTCTGGACCAGTTCCTCAAGGGTGACCGGAAGGGCGGGAACGTCCGCCTTCGAGGACTCCGCGCCCGTGGGCGCCACCGTGATCAGCGTCGTTGCTCCCATACGCGGCACCATACGCGGCAGAAATTACGCGGCAGAACATACGCGACGAACACGCAGCCGAACACGCAGCCGAACACGCGGCAGGACACGCGGCGGAACACACGCGGCAGAAACGCGGCAGAATGCACGTCCATGCGTGCGGTAGTGCAGAGGGTGAGCCAGGCCAGCGTGTCCGTCGAGGGACGCGTCGTAGGGGCGATCGACGAGCCGGGACTGATGGTCCTCGTCGGCGTGACCCACGACGACGACCCCGCCAAGGCCCGCAAGCTGGCCGCCAAGCTCTGGGGCCTGCGGATCCTGCAGGACGAGAAGTCGTGCTCGGACGTCAACGCGCCCCTGCTCGTCGTCAGCCAGTTCACCCTCTACGGCGACGCGCGCAAGGGCCGCCGCCCGACCTGGACGGCCGCGGCCCCGGGCCCGGTCGCCGAGCCCCTGGTGGACGCGCTCGTCCACGAGCTGAGGGCGCTCGGCGCGAAGGTCGAGACGGGCGAGTTCGGTGCCGAGATGAAGGTGTCCCTCGTCAACGACGGCCCCATCACGCTGATCGTGGAGATCTGACGCCCCCGCCGGGTCTCAGCGGAAGCCGTAGACCATCCCGACGAGGGTGGCGACGGTGCCGAGAGAGGCGAGGACGACCAGGGAGCGGTCTGCCGGGGTGAGCCGGCCGCGCACGTCCGGCGAGTGGACGACGACCCCGGTGTCCGGGTCGGTGTCCTGGGCCTGCTTCTGGAACGGGTTGCGGATTCCGGCGAGCCGCCAGAGCGCGTCGTTCTTGAGGTGCTGGTGGTTCGGGGCGCAGGCGAACAGGCGTCCCCGGACGCGCTCCGTGCAGGGATGCCCCTGCCGCTTCAGCACCCGGCACAGCGTCGGGACGAGCAGGAACTCGTACAGGCACCACGTCAGCAACCCGAGCAGCGCGATCCGCCACGACTGGAACCACCAGGCGGCCCCGGCGAACGCGGCGAACAGGGCCCACCAGAGCAGCGCGGACTCCCTGCGCGGGAGGCGCCGGGCGCCCCTCCGCGCCGCCGACGGCTCCGGTCTCCCCAGGTTCGGGACCATCGGTAGGAATCCACCTTTCCCGGGCGGCGTGTGGTGATAAATCGTCTGTTCCGACGATATTGCCCCGGGAGTCGGTGGGCTACCCGTGTTTCGCGGGCCGCCGGCGCAGCTCGATCTGCGCGTTCGCCCCGGTGTCCGGCGACACCACGACCTCCTGCGCCGCGGCGACCCCGCCCGCCAGCAGCTCGGCGTCCACCGGGACGTTCCGCTTGACCGTCGCCAGCGCGACCGGCCCCAGCTCGTGGTGCCGTGCCGCCGACCCGACGAACCCGACGTTCCGCCCGCCGGGGATCTCCACCGGGTCGCCGTGCGCGGGCAGCCGGTCGACGCTGCCGTCCAGGTGCAGGAACACCAGGCGGCGCGGCGGGCGCCCGAGGTTGTGGACGCGGGCGACGGTCTCCTGCCCCCGGTAGCAGCCCTTGTTCAGGTGGACCGCCGTCTCCACGTAGCCCGCCTCGTGCGGGATCGTCCGGTGGTCGGTGTCGATGCCGAACCGCGGCCGGTGCTCGGCGATCCGGAGCGCCTCGTACGCCCAGAGGCCCGCCGGGCGCAGCCCCTCGGGGAACTCGCCCCGCGGCACGATGCGGGTGACGGTCCCGGCGGCGTCGGGCCAGGCGAGCGTTCCGGGCTCGGCCGGGCCGGGGCCGGTGACCACGGCGTGGGACGCGGAGACGTCCTCGACCTCGACGCGCAGCATGAAACGCATCCGGTCGAGGAACTCCACCAGCGGCGCCGCCGACCCGGGCTCCACGTGCGCCCACACGGCCTCGCCGTCGTCGATCAGGAAGAGGTGGTTCTCGACGTGCCCCTTGGCGCCGAGCAGCAGCGCCTCGGTCGGCTCGAACGGCTGCAGCGCGTCCAGGTGCTGGCTCAGCAGGCTGTGCAGCCAGCTCAGCCGGTCGGGCCCGGAGACCTTGACGACGCCCCTGTTGCCGCGGTCGACGAACGCCTCCCCGCGCTCCAAAGCGCGTTGTTCCTGCGAAGGCTCCCCGTAGTGCGCGGCGACCTCCTGGTCGGGCGCGTCCGCGGGAACCGCTCCGGGCGTCTGCAACAGCGGGCTCTTCATGCCCCCAGGCTACGTGGCGCGGCAGTCCTTGCAGCGCCCGTACACCGTGAGGTGGTGCACGTCCGTCTCGAAGCCGAAATCGCGCTGCAGGACGTCGGCCAGCCCCGTCGCCGCCCGCGGATCGACGTCCTGGACGGTGTGGCAGCCCCGGCACACCAGGTGGATGTGCTCCGCCTCGGCCGCCAGGTGGTAGTTCGGCGGTCCGTGCCCGAGGTGCGCGTGCTTGACGAGACCGAGCTCTTCGAGCAGCTCCAGCGTCCGGTACACGGTGGAGATGTTCACGCCGCGGGCGGTGCGCTGGACCTCGGTGCAGATCTCCTCCGGGGTCGCGTGCTCCAGGTTGGTGACCGCCTCAAGGACCAGCTGGCGCTGGGGCGTCACGCGGTATCCCCTCGCCCGCAGCTCCTCCTGCCACGACTCGACCATGCCCCAAGTCTAGATCCCGGTCCCGGATGCGGCTCCCCGTCGCCGGATCCGCCCGGATCCACTCGAATCCGCCCGGTTTCGCCCGCGGAAAACCGGCTTGCCCCTGCGCGCGGCGCTCGCATAACGTGCGTGGTACGCGCGAAAGGAGGTGGTCCAAGAAATGGTTGATTCTAGGACTCGCGAGGTGGCTGTCCGCTAGTCGCCGTCCCGCCTCGGCGCCGCCGCTCCGGCGGCGGCAACCGGTCGCGACGGCGACCGGCGAATACCAGGCAGACACCCGGTCCCCGGACCGATGGACCCGTCCTGTCCATCACCCCGCCCGAGCGGGAAGGTCCGGGGATCGTTCATGTCCGGGCCCGGTGG
>NZ_SMKM01000323.1 GCF_004348665.1 Actinomadura sp. GC306
GCCGCGAGTAGTCGGCGGCAGCGTCAGCTGTGTATAAGAGACAGGGGTATAAGTGCGGGGACTTTTTTCGCTTCGTCGCTCCGGAGTGTAGATGCGCCTCACCCGCCCCTGCCTCGCCGTTTTCGGCGCGCTCACCATCGCAGCCGGTTCCATCGCCTGGTCCGCGCCCGCCTCCGCGGCCGGAATCAACTACGTCGCACTCGGGGATTCCTACTCGTCCGGCACGGGGGCCGGAAACTACGCCTCGGACAGCGGGTCGTGCCTGCGCAGCGCCAACGCCTACCCGAACCTGTGGGCGGCGGCGAACACGACCGAGTCGTACAAGTTCGCCGCCTGCTCGGGGGCGACGACCTCGACCGTCTCCAGCGGGCAGCTCGGGTCGCTCAGCTCGTCCACGACGCTCGTGAGCATCACGGTCGGCGGCAACGACGCCGGGTTCAGCGACGTGATGCAGACGTGCGTGCTGCAGTCGACCTCGTCCTGCCAGAACCGGGTGGCGCAGGCCGAGAGCTACATGCGCGACACCCTGCCCGGACGCCTCGACTCGCTGTACGCGCAGATCCGGTCCAGGGCGCCCTCGGCGCGCGTGGTGGTGCTCGGGTACCCGCGCCTCTACACGATCGTCGACTGGTGCGTGGGGCTGACCAACGCCAAGCGCAACGCGCTCAACAGCGCCGCCGACACGCTGGCCGGGGTGACCCGCCAGGCCGTGAGCCGCGCCGGGTTCACCTGGTCCGACGTCAGGGACGAGTTCGCCGGGCACGAGCTCTGCTCCGGCGACGACTGGCTCAACGCGGTGACGCTCCCGATCGAGTCGTCCTACCACCCGACCGCCCGGGGCCACCGTCTCGGTTACCTGCCCGCCTTCACGGCATCCGCCAGGACGGCGCTGAAGGCCCACGCCGGCTGACGCGATTCAGCGGGCCCCGGTCAATGTGACCGGGGCCCGCTTTCGCGTAGAAATGGGAGCCGATGCACGTCCCGGTGGAGGTAACGATGGTGATCGACGCGTGGATGCAGCACGGCACGGTGCGGTTCCTGCAGCACGAGATGCTGGATTCGCTGTGGCGGTGGACCGGGCAGAAGCCTCCCGAGCACGAGGTGCCGATCGGCGTGACGGTCGAGGCCATGGACGCCGGCGGTGTGGACGTCGGCCTCATCAGCGCCTGGCACGGTCCCGAGGGCGCGCTGGTGAGCAACGACGAGGTCGCCTCGTTCGTCGAGCAGGCCCCGCCGGGGCGCCTGCTGGGGGTCGCGTCGGTGGACATCCGCAAGCCCATGGACGCCGTCCGGGAACTGCGGCGGTGCGTCCGCGAACTGGGGTTCCGGGGCCTGCGCGTGGTGCCGTGGCTCTGGGAAGTGCCGCCGACCGACAGGCGCTTCTATCCGCTGTTCGCCGAATGCGTCGAACTGGGCATCCCCTTCTGCACGCAGGTCGGTCACACGGGGCCGCTGCGTCCGAGTGAGACGGGACGCCCGATTCCCTACATCGACCAGGTCGCGCTCGACTTCCCGGAACTCGTCATCGTCGGCGGGCACATCGGCTACCCGTGGACGGAGGAGATGGTCGCGGTGTGCCGGAAGCACCCGAACGTCTACATCGACACGTCCGCCTACAGCGTCCGGAGGTATCCGCCGGAACTCGTCCGGTACATGGCCCAGGAGAGGCAGCACAAGGTCATGTTCGGCACCAACTACCCCATGATGACGGCGGAGCGGGCGCTCAAGGGCCTGGACGAGCTGGGCCTGTCCGACGAGGCGAAGGACGCGTTCCTGGCGGGCAACGCCAGGCGCGTCTTCCACCTCTGAGGGGCGGCGGAGCAGCGTCCGGAGGGCCGGCAGGCCCAGCGGGACCGGTGCCCAGAGGGCGACGGCGCGGAACAGCAGCACGGCGTGCAGGGCCGGGGCCGCCCGGCCGCGGCGCGCAGCGCGATCGCGGAGAAGCCGAAGTGCAGCACGCATAGCGAGATGCGGCCGGAGGGCGGGCGGCGCGCGAACACGCGGTGCGGAGTTCGGTTTCTTGCGTGACCTGCGCGCTTTGGTACGCGCCGGAGATTCATTTCACACTATGATCAGGGTCCGCTACGGATCGTGACCATCGCTTGACGGGGGAGAGGGACGACCATGACCAGCGCTCACCAGCGCCTGGGCGAACGCATCAGCCGGTTCCGGGGTACCTGGAGCGGGCGCCGTCCGTCCACCGCCAGGACCCCCGGCAGCCGGACGATCGTGCTGACCTGTAGCGACTACCTCGACCTCGCCGAGCACCCGGCGATCACGAACGCCATGATCGCCAGCCTGCGGTCGGCGGACGGCGCGGCGGCCCCGGTGCCCGCCCCGTGCCTGCCCGACGACCACCCGCAGATCGTCCTCGGCGCGGAGTTCGCGCGGCACCTCGGGGCGCGGGCGGGCGTGCTGTGCGCGTCGGGCTGGGCGGCCAACACCGGGCTCATGCAGGTCGTCGCCGGGCCGGACGTCCCCGTCTACCTGGACGCCCTCGCCCACATGTCGCTCTGGGAGGGAGCCCGGACGGCCGGTGCGGAACTGGCGTACTTCCGCCACAACGACCTCGCCCATCTGCGCCGCCGCGTGGAGGTCGGCGGCTCCGGGGTGATCGCCGTCGACGCCGTGTACAGCACCGACGGCTCGGTCTGCCCGCTGCCCGGCCTCGTGGAGATCGCCGGGGAGCACGACTGCCTCCTGGTGGTGGACGAGTCCCATTCCCTCGGCACGCACGGCGCCCGCGGCGAGGGCCTGGTCGCCGCGCTCGGGCTGACCGGCCGCGTCGACTTCCGTACCGCGAGCCTCGCCAAGGCGCTGCCGGGACGTGCCGGGCTGATCGCCTGCGACCGCCCCGGCTTCGCGGACTACTTCACCCACACCGCGCTCCCGGCGGTGTTCAGCTCGACGCTGCTTCCGCACGACGTGGCGGGCCTGTCGGCCGCGCTGCGGGTCGTCCGGGACGAGCGGCGCCGCCGCGACCGGCTGCGCGCCGTCACCCGCCGCCTGCGCACCGGCCTGGCCGGCCTCGGCTACCGGCTCGTCGAGTCCGACACGCAGATCATCGCGCTGGAGACGGGCTCGGAGGCCGACGCGACCCTGATGCGCGACGCCCTGGCGGCCCGCGACATCTTCAGCGCGGCCCTGTTCCCGCCGACGGCGTCGGTGGGCCGCACGCTCGTCCGCCTGTCCGCCCACGCGGGCCTGACGGACGGCGACGTGAAACGAATCCTCGCCGCCTGCCGAGCCCTCCGCCCCCACCTGGGCGAACAAGCCACCGCCCCCGCGGGCTGAGAACTCACACCACGGGCTGTCGGCCGCTCACGCCGCAGCCCGAGGGCTCACGCCGCGGGCTGCGGATGCACACCGCGGATCAAGGGTCGCTCACGCCGCAAGGCGAAGGTCCACGCCGCGCGCTGAGGGGGCATGCCCGCGCGTTGCGGGACGCTCATGCCGCGGGCTGGTACCGCTCGTTGCGGGTGTGGGCGCCGATGTAGCGGAGCATCCTGCGGAGCGCCCAGTGGTTGATGCCGGTCGGCATCATGCGGTACCCCTGCCGGTTGGCCATGGCGAGCGCGGCGAAGCGGGCCTGGTCGAGCGCCGTCCAGGGGATGTCGAAGCGCTGCCGGACGATCGCCGGCAGGCAGCCGAAGGTGAGCAGCCGCAGCGGCCGCTCGATGACCATGCGCCCCGCGCGGTCGAGGCGCGCCCCGCCCACGGGCAGGATCGTGATGCTGTCCGACCCGTGCCTGGCGATCTCCAGGGCGCGCGCGGCCGCCGGGGTGAGTTCGAGCCGCTTGGCGCAGACGTGCCAGAACTTCGACTGGAACGCCGCGTAGTCGGCGGGGACGGGCCGCATGCTGACGCCGTAGCGCGAGTACCAGGTGACGGTCTCGGCGTACATCTGCTCGTGGTCCTCGGCGGTGAGCGTCCCGGGGTGGAACGTCTCGGCCGCCTTGAAGATCTCCCACGTGAACGTGGCGTGCGCCCACCAGAACGTCTCGGGCTCCAGGGCGTGGTAGCGGCGGGCGTGCTCGTCGACGCCGCCGATGGCGCGGTGCAGGTCGCGGATGCCGCGGGCGCGGTCGGCCCCGTCCGGCGCGAGGATCGTCGCCCAGATCTGCGGGACGGACCGGTGGATCCGCTCGAACGGCGCGTCGAAGAAGCCGGAGTGCTCCGCGACACCGGCGCCGATGCCGGGGTGCATGAGCTGCATGAGCCCCGCGGCCGCCCCGGGCAGCAGCGACCGCATGTCGGCGGCGTACCGCCACAGCAGCGACCCCGGCCCAAGCGGAGCACCGCTGACCACCGCCGACGGCGAAGACGGCAAGGGCATCACACCTCCCGGCAAGAACCACCACTTACCGCCAGGCTAACGCCAATGAGACAAGAGTCAAGATTTGTCACACGCCCACCCGGAGCGGTCCCGCGCCTTCGCCCCGCGACACGTTGACTTGCGGCGTGTTGTTGTTATGGAGCGCGCGATAACAACAACACGCCGCAAGTCAACGCATCCGGTCACCCGGCTAGCGCGGCTTGCGGTAGACCGCCACGGCGCAGGCGCTGCCCAGGCCGATGTTGTGCTGGAGGGCGATGTCGGCGCCTTCGACCTGGCGGGCGTCGGCCTTGCCGCGGAGCTGCCAGGTCAGTTCGGCGCACTGGGCGAGGCCGGTGGCGCCGAGGGGGTGGCCCTTGGAGATGAGGCCGCCGGAGGGGTTGACGACCCACTTGCCGCCGTAGGTGGTGGCCTCGTCGTCGATGAGCTTGTGGCCTTCGCCGACCTCG
The DNA here is from genome assembly GCF_004348665.1 of Actinomadura sp. GC306. Classification (GTDB taxonomy): domain Bacteria; phylum Actinomycetota; class Actinomycetes; order Streptosporangiales; family Streptosporangiaceae; genus Spirillospora. The sequence goes on from NZ_SMKM01000323.1 coordinate 4,786, forward strand.
GCCATGCCGAGGGCTTCGTAGGTGACGAGTTCGTTGGCGCTGAAGCAGTCGTGGAGTTCGATGACGTCGACGTCGTCGATGGCGACCTGCGCCTCTTCCATGGCGGTGCGGGCGGCGAGGCGGGAGACGCCGAAGCCGACGACCTGGATGGAGGAGTTGTCGGCGAAGCTCTCGGGGGTGTCGGTGGCGATGTGGTGGCCGGCGATCTCGATGGCCTGGTCCCACAGGTCGTGCTCGTCCAGGAACCGCTCGCTGACGACGAGGGCCGCGGCGGCGCCGTCGGAGGTGGGGGAGCACTGCAGCTTGGTCAGCGGGTCGAAGATCATCGGCGCGTTCTTGACGTCGTCGAGGCTGTACTCGGTCTGGAACTGCGCGTAGGGGTTGTTGGTGGAGTGCTTGTGGTTCTTCCAGCCGATCCAGGCGTAGTGGTCGGGGGTGGAGCCGTACTTCTCCATGTGCTCGCGGCCGGCGTTGCCGAACATCTGCGGCATGGGGGCCTTGTCGAGCTCCCATTCGCGGCCCGCGGTCATGGACCGGAGGTGGTGGTCGATGATGGTGACCTTGGAGCCCTCCATGCCGGCGCCCAGGGAGCCCTTCTTCATCTTCTCCATGCCGAGGGCGAGGGCGCAGTCGGCGAGGCCGCCGCGGACGGCCTGGCGGGCGAGGAACAGGGCGCTCGATCCGGTCGCGCAGGCGTTCTGGACGGTCATCACGGGGATGCCGGTCATGCCGGTCTCGTAGAGGGCGCGCTGGCCCATCGATCCGTACATCGAGCCGGCGTAGGCCATCTCGATCTTGTCGTAGCCGACTCCGGCGTCCTGCAGGGCGTTGCCGACGGCCTCCTTGGCCATGTCGGGGTACTCCCAGTCCCGGGAGCCCGGCTTCTCGAACTTGGTCATGCCGACGCCTACGACGAAGGTGCGGTTGGCCATCAGGCTCGCCTCCTGTACCGAATCTGGTTCGGTACACACGATAGACCCGCGGGCCGTCCCGGCGCCGCCCCCTACCGGTCGCCGGGATCGCGCGGGCCGGCTCAGCGGGTCGTCTCGGCGGCGAGCGCGGCGGTGAACGCGTCGACGTCGGCCTCGGTGGTGTCGAACGAGCACACCCAGCGGACCTCGCCGGTCCGCTCGTCCCAGGTGTAGAACGGGAACCGCCTGCGGAGCCGCTCGGCGGCGTCCTTCGGGAGGACGGCGAACACCGCGTTCGCCTCCACGGCCTGGGTGATCTCCACGCCCGGGACGGCGCGCGCGGCGGCGGCGAGGCGGGCGGCCATGGCGTTGGCGTGGGCGGCGTTGCGCAGCCACAGGCCGCCGTCCAGCAGCGCGACGAGCTGCGCGGACACGTACCGCATCTTGGACGCCAGCTGCATGCTCGACTTGCGCAGGTACGCCAGGCCGCGCGCCGCGTCCGGGTTCAGCACGACGACCGCCTCGCCGAGCAGCAGCCCGTTCTTGGTGCCGCCGAACGACAGGACGTCCACGCCCGCGTCGGTGGTGAGGGCGCGCAGCGGCAGGCCGAGGGACGCGGCGGCGTTGGCGATGCGCGCGCCGTCCATGTGCACCGAGAGGCCGCGCTCGTGCGCCGCCGCCGCGACCGCCGCGGTCTCCGCCGCGGTGTAGACGGTGCCCAGCTCGGTGCTCTGGGTGATCGACACGACGGCGGGCCGGCGCCGCTGGACGTTGTCGAGGCCGGTCGCGAGCTCCGCGACGCGCGCGGGCGTCAGCTTCCCGTCCGGGGCCGGCGCCGTGACGAGTTTCAGGCCGGCGACCTTCTCGGCCGCGCCGCACTCATCGGTGTTGATGTGGGCGGAGTCCGCACAGACGACCGAGCTCCACCGCTCGGACATGGCCTGCAGCGCCACCACGTTCGCGCCCGTCCCGTTGAACACCGGGTACACCTCGGCCCGGTCGCCGAAGTGCCGCCGGACGACCTCACGGAGCCGCGCGGTGACGTCGTCGTCGCCGTAGGCGGGCTGGTGGCCGTCGTTGCAGGCGGCCAGCGCGGCGAGGATCTCCGGGTGGACGCTCGCCTGGTTGTCGCTGGCGAACGTGCGGGCGGCGGGACGGGGGCCGTTC
>NZ_SMKM01000324.1 GCF_004348665.1 Actinomadura sp. GC306
GTGCCCCGCCCACCCCCTGCAGCGCCCGCGACACGATCAGCGTCTCGATGTTCGGGGCGAGGCCGCACAGCGCCGACGCGACCGCGAACCACAGGACGCCGATGAGGAAGATCCGCCGCCGCCCGAACCGGTCGCCCAGCGAACCGCCGAGCAGGATGAACCCGGCGAGCGTCAGCGTGTAGGCGTTCACCGTCCACTGGAGGCCGGCCATGCCGGCGCCCAGGTCGCGCGCCAGCGCCGGCAGCGCGACGTTCACGACCGTGGCGTCGAGCATGGCCACGCCCGATCCGAGGACCGTCGCCAGCAGGATCCAGCGCCCGGGCCCGGTGCCCAGCCGGACGTCCGCCATCAGGCGGCCGGCTCGTCGGCGAACATGCCTGCATGGTGCCACGCCCGCGCGCGGTCATGCCTCCCGCGGGGTCAAGACCCCCAGTGGTCACGACGCGGTGGTCACGACGACGCGGTGGTCACGGCCCCGCGGCGGTCACCAGTGGTCGGGGCTGAACGGCTCGTCCTCGGGACGCGCGGACCGCGACAGCAGCCGCAGGTCCGACTCGACCATCATCGTCACGAGCTCCTCGAACGTCACCGCGGGCTCCCAGCCGAGCTGCTCGCGCGCCTTCTTCGGGTCGGCGCACAGCAGGTCGACCTCCGCCGGACGGGTGTAGCGGGCGTCCAGGACGACGTGGTCCTCCCAGTTCAGGCCCGCCGTGCGGAACGCGAACTCCACCAGCTCCCGCACCGACTGCGTCTGGCCCGTTCCGATGACGAAGTCCTCGGGGGAGTCCTGCGCCAGCATCATCCGCATCGCGCGGGCGTAGTCGCCCGCGTAGCCCCAGTCGCGCCGGGCGTCGAGGTTGCCGAGGCGCAGCTCGGTCGCCAGGCCCAGCTTGATGCGCGCCGCGCCGAGCGACACCTTCCGCGTCACGAACTCGGCGCCGCGGCGCGGCGACTCGTGGTTGAACAGGATGCCGCTGACCGCGAACATGCCGTAGGACTCGCGGTAGTTCTGCGTGATGTAGTGCCCGTAGCTCTTGGCCACCCCGTACGGGCTGCGCGGATGGAACGGCGTCTCCTCGTTCTGCGGGGTCTCCCGCACCATCCCGAACATCTCCGACGAGGACGCCTGGTAGAAGCGGATCTGCTCGCGGCCCGGCGTCCGGGACGGGCTGATGCCCGACACCACCCGGATCGCCTCCAGCATGCGCAGCACGCCCATGCCGGTGACCTCGGCGGTCAGCTCGGCCTGCTGCCACGACATCGGCACGTAGGAGATCGCGCCGAGGTTGTAGACCTCGTCGGGCTGGACCCGCTCCACCGCCGAGATCAGGCTGCCCTGGTCCAGCAGGTCGCCGGTGGTGATCTGCACGTCGCCGATGTGCTTGCGCAGCCGCGACACATGGGGGTTCGCCTGCCCCCGCACCAGGCCCCAGACCTCGTATCCCAGCCCGAGCAGATGCTCGGCCAGGTACGAGCCGTCCTGTCCGGTGATGCCGGTGATGAGTGCTCGCCTGGACAGCGGATCCTCCATGGCTGAAATAGGTCCGACGCGGGCCCACCACGGGAGGATCCCGCAACGAGCGTGACATATGAGATTACCGACCACTCCAGGGCGATGACGAGAGAGGGCGCCCTTTGGACCGAATTCGCTTCTGGTTGGCCCCGGTGACCCGCGATGTGCCACGGTGAGTGCATCATGACCTCACCGGACGTGCCGCCGCTGCGGCTGAACGGGCGCGACATCGGGCCGCACGCGATCATGGCCGTGGTGAACCGCACCCCCGACTCGTTCTTCGACCGCGGCGCCACCTACGGCTTCGGCGCCGCCCTCGCCGCCGCGGACCGCGCCGTCGCCGCGGGCGCCGACATCGTCGACATCGGCGGGGTGAAGGCCGGGCCCGGGGAGGACGTCGGCGTCGCGGAGGAGCTGCGCCGGGTCGTCGACCTCGTCGCCGCCGTCCGCGAGCGCCACCCCGCCGTGGTGATCAGCGTCGACACCTGGCGCGCCGAGGTCGGCGAGGCGGTCGCGCGGGCCGGCGCCGACCTGCTCAACGACACCTGGGGCGGCCCCGATCCGCGGCTCGCCGAGGTCGCCGCCGCGCACGGGATCGGCCTGGTGTGCTCGCACGCGGGCGCCCTCCCGCCGCGCACCCGCCCGCACCGGATCGGGTACGGCGACGTCGTCGCGGACGTCGTCGCGCACATCACCGGCGAGGCCGAGCGCGCCGCCGCGCTCGGGGTGCGCCGGGACGCGATCCTCATCGACCCCGCGCACGACTTCGGCAAGAACACCCGGCACTCGCTGGAGATCACCCGGCGGCTCCGCGAGCTCACCGGCACCGGCTGGCCGGTGCTGGTCGCGGTGTCCAACAAGGACTTCATCGGGGAGACGCTGGGCCGCCCCGTCGAACGCCGCGGCATCGGCACGATGGCCGTCCTCGGCGTCTCGGCCCTCCTCGGCGCCCGCGTCTTCCGCGTCCACGACGCCGCCGCGGCCCGGCGGGCGCTGGACGCCTGCCGCGCCCTCGGCGCCGGACGGTAGGCACGGGCGGTGGGCACGGGCGGTGGGCGCGCGTTCAGCGGGCGGCGGGCTCCTTCTTCGCCGCGCCGGGGCGGGCGGACCGGGCGGCGCCCTCGCGCTGGCGGGCGCGGTAGGCGGCGACGTGCATGCGGTTGCCGCAGGTGCGGCTGTCGCAGTAGCGGCGGCAGCGGTTGCGCGACAGGTCCACCAGGACGCGCGAGCAGTCGGGCGCCTCGCAGGTGCGCAGCCGGTCGAGCTCGCCCGCCGCCACCACGTACGCCAGCGCCATCCCGCAGTCGGCCGCCAGGTGCTCGCCCAGCGGGGCGCCGGGCGCGAAGAAGTGGACGTGCCAGTCGTAGCCGTCGTGGTCGGTCAGGTGCGGGGTGGTGCGGACCTCCCCGACGATCTCGTTGATCCGGGTCACCGCGGCGTGCACGCCGTCGGCGCGGAACACCGCATGGAAGCGGGCGCGCAGGTCGAGCACGCGGAGCAGGTCGGTGTCGGTGAGCCGGCCGACGTCGCTGAACGCGTTGCGCTCCACGAACGCCCGCAGGCCGGGCAGGCCGCCGAGGTGCTCGGTGCCGGACGCCGCCGCGCCGGTGTTGATGAGGTCGACGACGACGGCGAGCGCGTGCTCGGTGTCATGGGTGAAGATCACAATGACTCCAGTCTCCGGGACCGGGGCGATCGTGTGCCCGGCCGCGCCGCCGGGGCCCGGAACGCGGCCCGTGGTGGGGCATCAACCATATGACGCGGAGCGCGCCCGCCCGCGCGCAACCCCGCCGGGACGCGCCGCCGGCGGCGGCCTGATCCGGCCGGGGTCAGCGCTCGTAGTGGGGGTCGGCCACGACCGGGTAGTAGGCGTCGGTGTGCTGGACGCGCATCGTGACGGCCGCCCCTTCCAGGGCGTAGTCGGCCTTGACCTGGCGGAACATCGAGTCGCTCGCCCACGGGTTGTAGAGGCGGCCCACGGTCGCGCCGTACCGCAGGTGGACGACGTCGTAGCCGCCGGACGGCATCGACTCCAGCGTGAGGCCGTCGGCCAGCGACACGGTGAACCGGAACTCCGAGGGGGCGTCGGGTCCGTGGATGACCGTGAGCAGCCGCACACCGCCGGCCGTCGTCTGCGCGACGATGTCGGTGTCGACGTCCACGCCCACGAACACCCGGAGGCTGGGGCGGAGGACCTGGGCGACGGTGTCGGCCGCGGCGGCGTCGATGCCGAGGTGGATGCGCTGGCCGTCCCGCGTCGGGACCCACACGCCGTCACGGGCGCGCTGGCCCCAGGCGACCTCGGGGTTCTCCAGCTCCTGAGGCTCGTTCTTGCCCCGGGCGACGAGGATCCTGGAGGCGGCGCTCATCGCCGCGGCAGCCCCGTCCCGTGCATGCCTCATGGCGGGCCCCCTCGCCTTTCTTCATCACTTGCGTGACTTCTTGCTCATCTAGGGTTTATCACGGGCCGGACCGGCAGGCTGCGGTCTGACCTGCCGGTGGTGGATTCGTGACGTTCGCCTGGTGCGTCGTTGGACCTTACACCACGCTTATCCGTGCCGGTCGGGCCGGGGCTGGATCGTCCGGGCGGCCGCCTCCGGACAATGATGACGGTGCGCATCCGGGCCGGTACGCAGAAATTACATTGTGCGCCGGCGGGAACGCGGCGCACCATTGATCGCAGCGCACTCGGAGGCAAAGCACGGAGGCAAAGCGCGAAGGGGCGAGCCACCGGTTAGGCGGCCGGATTCCAAACCCGGCGGAAAGTGGGTTCGACTCCTACCGCCCCTGCCGGAACGGGCGATGGGCCGGGCGATGGGCTAGTGGTGCAACGGGAGCACACTTCTCTTGCAAGGAAGCGATCAGGGTTCGACTCCCTGCTGGTCCACGGGCACGCGGAACGGGGCCGTCCGGTCGCCGGACGGCCCCGTCCCGTGCGGGCGGATCGGCCGGACGGTCAGGCGGGCGCGGGCTCGCTCACGGTGACCGGCTCCGACAGCGTCGCGAGGACGCCGCCCAGGTGGTCCAGGGCGTCCGCGATCCAGGGCAGCGACGCCGGGTCGGTGGACGCGAGGGCCGCGAGGCGCTGCTCGTCGTCCTCCCCGTAGAGCAGGCTCGGCGCGACCCGCATCCGCAGCGACGCCGGCGCGTCGCCGAACGAGCTGCCGGGCAGCACGCCGACCCCGTGCCGTTCGAGCAGCAGGTGCGTGAGGTCGCCGGCCGTCCGGACGCCGTGCCGGGCGCGCAGCCCGTCCCGCAGCGGCCCGAAGTCGGGGTAGAGGTAGAAGGCGGCCTCCGGGCGGGCGACGCGGGCGCCCGCGGCGGTGAACCGGGCGGCGACCGCGCCGGTGACCGCCGCGTGCAGCCGCCTGCTGCGGTCGACGTGCTCGACCAGTTCGGGCGGCTCGGCGAACGCGTAGGCGGCGGCGTGCTGCATCGGGGCGGGGGCGCTGGACCAGATCTCGCTCGCCACTCCCAGCAGGCTGTCGCGCAGCGCCCGGCCGAACGGCCCGTCCGGCAGCCGCGCGACGCCGAGCCGCCAGCCGCCCGCCGCGAGGCTCTTGCTCAGCGCGGTCGTCACGACGGTCCGCTCGGGTGCGTGCCGCGCCGGGCTCGGCACCGTCCGGTCCGGCGCGTGCACGAGGTCGCGGTAGATCTCGTCGGAGATCACGACCAGGTCGTGCCGGCGCGCGACCGAGCACAGCCGCCGCACGGTCTCCTCCGAGGCGATCGTCCCCGTCGGGTTGTCGGGGAGCGTCACGACGACCGCGCGCACGTCCCGCCCCCGCGCACGGGCCCGCACCACGGCGTCGGCCAGCAGCGCGGGGCTCGGCACGCCGCCCTCGCTGGGCGGGGTGGCGACGCGGATCGGCTCGGCGCCCACCAGCGACGTCTGCGCGGCGTAGGTCACCCAGCTCGGCGCCGGGACGACGACGTCCCCGCCGAGCGCGGTGAGCAGCGCGTACAGCAGCGGCTTGCTGCCGGGCCCGGCGACGACCGTGGCCGGGTCGGTGGGCAGCCCGCGCCGCGTCCAGTACCCCGCGGCGGCGGCGCGCAGCGCGGCGGACCCGGCGACCGGGCCGTAGCCGCCCCGGCCCGCGGCCGCGCCGAGCTCGCGGGCCAGGGCCGGATGTATCGGTATCCCGGCCTCCCCGAAGCCGAGCGGGAGGACGCGCCGGCCCTCCCTGCGCTTGCGGGCGATCGCCTCGTTCACCGCGAGGGTCGCCGACAGCGGGACGGGGCGCGGGCTGAAGGGCAGCGGCCGGACGGGTGCGGACACTCTCTGGGCAGGCATCGACGCTCCAGGGCATGGCGTATGAAGGCTTTGGAGAAAGGGCAGGGCGACATCGCGGTCGGTGACCGCGCGATCCCCCTGTGCGACCCGGCCGGGCACGGTTCATACTTGCCCGCGAAAAGCATCATCACAAGCGACTCTCGTCGATGGTGGCCATAAGGTGGAGTGATGCTCGAACTGCGCCGGCTCCGGCTGCTCGCCGAGTTCGCCCGCCGCGGCAGCATCGCCGCGACGGCCGCCGCCCTGGGCTACACGCCCTCGGCCGTCTCCCAGCAGCTGTCGGCACTGGAGCGGGAGGCCCGCGTCCCGCTGCTGGACCGCACCGCCCGCAGCGCGGAGCTGACCGATGCCGGCCGCCGCCTGGCCGAGCGCGCCGAGGAGATCCTCGGCCTCGTGGAGACGGCGGAGGCGGAGCTGTCGGCGCACTCGGAGACCCCCATGGGGCGCGTCGTCGTCACCGCGTTCCCCACCGCCGCCGTCGCCTTCGCTCCGGCGCTGGCGCAGAGCCTCGGCGAGCATCCCGGCCTGACGTTCGTGCTGCGCCAGACCCGGCCCGGCGACGGCATCCGGCAGGTCCAGAACGGCGAGGTCGACATCGCCCTCATCGACGACTGGACGGGCAAGGTCCCCGACCAGTCGCCCGCCGCGCTGGAGTTCTTCCACCTGCGCAGGGACCCGCTGGTGCTGGTCGTCCCGTCCACGCACCCCATGTCGGACCCCTCCCGGCCCGTGGACCTGCAGCGGCTCCGGGACGAGCCGTGGCTGGCGGCGCCGCCCGGCGAGCCGTCCCGGCAGGCGGCCGAGCGGCTCCTGGACACCGTCGGCGGGGCCCGGCCGGTGCCGTGGGAGTTCGAGGGCCTGCACACGATCCTGAGCCTCGTCGCGCGGGGGATCGGCATCACCGTGGTGCCGGCGCTGGCCCTCGCCGCCGGTGACCGGGGCGTGGCGGTGCGGCGCATACCCGAGTGCACGCTGGCCCGCGAGGTCTACGCCGTCACCCGGGCCGCGAG
>NZ_SMKM01000325.1 GCF_004348665.1 Actinomadura sp. GC306
CCCGCGGCTAGCCCGCGCGGGGGCCGGGGGCGCGGCGGCGGAGGGCCAGCGGGACGCACAGGAAGATCAGTGCGGCGGTGGCGGCGAACGCCGCCGGGTAGCCGGTGTGCGCCACGGCGAGGCCGAACGCGACGCCGCCGACGCCCATGCCGCCGTCGTAGCCGATGTTCCACAGCGCGCTGACCGTCCCGTAGCCGGACACCGGCGCCCGCTCGTACATCATCGCCAGGCTCGCGTTCTGCGTGACCCCGAACCCGGCGCCGAACAGCACCATCGCGGCGAACACGGCGACCGTGTCCGGCACGAGCACCAGCAGCGCGACCCCCGCCGCCGACAGGGCCACCGCGGGCGCGAGCAGCCGGGCGGCGCCGTGCCGGTCCCCGGCGCGTCCCGCCTGCCAGCGGGCGAACGTCGTCGCGGCCGGCTGGACGAACAGCGCCGCCGCCGCGACCCCCGCGGCCGGGACCGCCTCCGGCAGGAACGTGATCAGCACGCCCGCCGCCGTCGCGGTCGAGGCGAACGCGGCCGCGGGACGCAGCAGGTCGGGCGACCGCAGCGCCGCGGCCATGCCGAGCGACCCCCGCGTGCTCGCCACGTGCGCGCGGTGCCGCAGGCCGGGCAGCGCGGCGAGGGCCGCCAGCGGGGCCACCGCCGCCGCGATGAACACCGGCGGATACCCGACCTCCCCGGCGAGCCACACCCCGAGCGGCAGCGCGAGCAGCGTCGGCAGCCCGGCGGTGAGCCCGAACAGGCCGAGCGCCTCGCCGCGCCGGTCCGCCGGGGCGAGCGCGGCGACCAGCGCGTTCGGCACCACCACCGCGATCCCGAAGCCGACCCCGCGCACCAGGCTCACCGCGATGATCATCGCCATGCCGGACGAGGCGGTCAGCGCGAGCGCGGGCAGGGCGAGCAGCAGCAGCCCGGCCGCGAACACCGGCACGTAGCCGAACCGGGCGAGCAGGCGGGGGAGGGCGAGCTCGGTGAGCACCGTCGTCAGCATCAGCGAGCCGGTCGCGACGCCCGCCCCCGCCTGGCCCGCCCCGCCGTCCACGGCGTACATCGGGACGACCGACAGCAGCAGGAACACGCCGGTCAGGCTGAGGAAGGTCGCCGCGAACACCAGCGCCAGCCGCCGTCCGACCAGGCGCGGCCGTGCCCCGCCGGCCGCCTCCCCGTGCCGCGAAGACTCGCTCATACCGATGACGTTAGGAGATCGTCCGGACCACCCGGTTGTTGAGTCGGTTGCTAAGCGCGGGCGCCGAGCATGTGAGCCGACTTCATTCCGCCCGTCGCGGCCCCTGGGCCACAGTCGTCACCGTCCGGTTTCAGACCCCCTGGAGCGACGATGCGAGCGACGATGCGTGTCCGGAGCATCCTCACCACCACCGTGCTGGGCGTGGCCCTGGCCGTCCCCGCCGCCGTGCCGCAGGCCGTCGCCGCGCCGGGCGCCGCGCCGTTCGACACGGCCGCGCCGGCGGCCTGCGACGCCACCGACGCCGACATCTACGCGCCGCCGCCCGCCACCGTGCAGGGCGAGCCGGGCGACCTGCTCGCGTGCCGCCCGGCGAAGCTGACGAACGTCCCCGGCGACGTCCCCATGCAGGCGTGGAAGGTCCGGTACGTCTCCACCGACGTCAAGGGCGCCCGCAACGTGGTGACCGGGACGGTCGCGATCCCCGCCGCCCCCTGGACGGGGGACGGCTCCCGCCCGACCGTCGCCTTCAACCCGGGCACGCTCGGCTCCGCCGAACGCTGCGCATTCTCCAAGCAGCTCGCCGGCGAGTACGTCGACATGTACGAGGGCGGGAACCTCACCCTGTTCCTGCGCGAGGGGTTCGCCGTCGCCGCCACGGACGGGGTCGGCTACCTCGACGGGCAGGTCCACACCTACATGGTGGGCGCGAACGCCGGGCACGCGCTGCTCGACATCGTCCGGACGTCCCGCCGGATCCCGGGCGGGACGCTCACCGCGGACGGCGACGTCGGCATCTCCGGCTACTCCGAGGGCGGTGCCGCGGCGCTGTGGGGCGCGCAGCTCGCCGCGTCCTACGCGCCCGAGCTGAACGTCGCCGGCGCGGCGGCGGGCGGTGTCCCCGGCGACCTGAAGGTCACCGCGAAGCAGCTGAACGGCAGCCTGTTCGCGGGCTTCCTCGCCGACGCGCTCGTCGGGCTGCACGCGGCCCACCCCGAGATGCCGTTCACCGAGCTGATGAACGAGCGGGGCGCGCGGGCGGTCCAGGACGTGCGGTCGCACTGCCTGTTCGGGACGCTCGCGGTGTTCCTCGGCGCACGGGTCGAGGACTTCTCGACCGACCGGCTGACGCTGGAGCAGATCTACGCGCTCCGCGGCCCCGGCGGCGTGACGTGGGGCGAGATCGTCGACCGGCAGCGGCTCGGCACCGGCATCGGCGCCCCCGGGTCCGGCGCCCGGTACGAGATCGGCTTCCCGGTGTTCCAGTACCGCGGCTGGTTCGAGGAGATCATCCCGCACGAGACCGAGGACGCCACACGGCAGCGGTACTGCGCCGCCGGCATCACGACCACCTGGAAGAACACCTACCCGACCGAGCACCTGACGACCGACTGGGCCGCCGCCGGGGACGTCACGGCCTTCCTCCGCGACCGGTTCGCCGGCAAGCCCGCCGAGGGCGACTGCTGATCCCCTTACCGAGCGCAAGGAGCCATCCATGACAGCGAGTGTCGCCGACGTCGGCAGCGGGGCCCCGCAGCCCGACATATCCGGAACCGTGCCGCTGCCCGAGCGCATCGCGGTCGTGGTGTTCGTCGCCGCGCCGATCCTCGGGGTGCTGGGCGCCGTCCCCTTCCTGTGGGGCTGGGGGATCGGCTGGACGGACGTCGCCATCTTCGCCTTCCTGTACCCGCTCAACGCGATCGGGATCACGGTCGGCTACCACCGGCACTTCACCCACGGCGGCTTCAAGGCCAAGCGGTGGCTGCGGATCGCGCTCGCCATCCTCGGCGGGCAGGCCATGCAGGGGTCGGTCGTCCGGTGGGTCGCCGACCACCGCCGCCACCACAAGTACTCCGACCAGGAGGGCGACCCCCACTCGCCCTGGGCGTACGGGCCCGGCGTGTGGGGGCTCACCAAGGGGCTCTACCACGCGCACGTGGGGTGGCTGTTCAGCAAGGACCGCACGTCCCGCAGCAAGTACGCGCCCGACCTGCTCAGGGACAGGGACATCCGGTTCCTGTCGCTCGACCCGGTGTACGCGGTGATCGTGCTGTCGACGTTCCTCGTGCCGATGGGCCTCGGGGCGCTGCTCACCCTCTCGTGGCACGGCGCCCTCACCGCGCTGTTCTGGGGCGGCCTGATGCGCGTGTTCGTCGGCGAGCACGTCACGTTCTCCATCAACTCGATCTGCCACGTGTTCGGCAAGGAGGACTTCAAGACCCGCGACAAGGCCCGGAACGTGTGGTGGCTGGCGATCCCGTCGTTCGGCGAGTCCTGGCACAACCTGCACCACGCCGACCCCACGTGCGCCAGGCACGGCGTCCTCAAGGGGCAGATCGACATCAGCGCCCGGGTCATCTGGATGTTCGAGCGGCTCGGCTGGGTCTGGGACGTGCGCTGGCCCGACCACGAGCGCCTCGCCGCCCGCCGCGTCACGTCCCAGGGAGAAGCCGCATGACCGACCGTTCCGTCCTTCCCGGCCTCGACCGCACGCCCCTCATCGAGCGGCTCGCCCGGTTCGCCAAGGACTTCCCCGACGACCGCGCCTACACGTTCATGGACTACATGACCGACCCGGACGGCGTCGCCCTCGACGTCACCTGGGGCGAGCTGGACCGGCGCGCCCGCTCGATCGCCGCCGCGATCCGCCGCGCCACCGGGCCGGGGCGGCGCGCCGCGCTGCTCGCCCCGCAGGACCTCCACTACGTCACCGGGTTCCTCGGCGCGATGTACGCGCGGGTCATCGGCGTCCCGCTGTTCTCCCCGGACCTGCCGGGGCACGGCGACCGGCTGCTCGCCGTCTACCGGGACGCCGAACCCGACGTGGTGATCACCACGAGCGCGTCGCTGCCGGCCGTGGAGGCGTTCCTGGCCGGGGACGGCGTCCCCGCGCCGGCCGAGGTGATCGTCGCGGACCGGGTGGACGGCGCGCTCGACTGGACGCCCGAGCCGATCGCCCCGGACGACGTCGCCTACCTCCAGTACACCTCCGGTTCCACCAGGACCCCCGCCGGTGTGATCATCACGCACGGCAACTTCGCCGCGAACGCCGAGCAGCTCTGGCGCGCGTTCGAGGGCATCCCGCGCGAGTCGACCGGCGTGAACTGGCTGCCGGTGTTCCACGACATGGGCCTGGTCACCACCGTCGCGCTGCCGCTCGTCTACGGGAACCCGGGCGTGATCATGGATCCGGTCGCGTTCATCATGCGTCCCGTCCGCTGGCTGGAACTGCTCAGCGGGCAGCGCCACGCGTTCACCGGCGGCCCGAACTTCGCCTACGAGTACCTCACCGCGCAGGTCACCGAGGAGGAGAAGAAGAGCCTCGACCTCAGCGGCGTGCAGGTGTTCATGAACGGCGCCGAACCCATCAGGGAGAGCACGCTCAGCGGGTTCTACGAGGCGTTCAAGGACTGCGGGCTGCGGCCCGAGGCGCAGGTGTGCGCGTACGGCCTGGCGGAGGCGACCGTCTACGTGTCGGCGTCGTCGCGGTTCCGGGAGCCGACGCGGCAGGCGTTCGACCACGAGCGGCTGCGCCGCGGGACGGCCGAGCCGTGCGCCGCCGACGCGCCGGGCGCGATCCAGCTCATCGCCTGCGGGACGTCCTTCGGCCAGCACGTCGCCATCGCCGACCCCGAGACCGGGCGCAGGCTCGCCGAAGGCGAGGTCGGCGAGATCTGGGTGCACGGCCCGAACGTCGCCGCGGGCTACTGGGGCCGCCCTGAGGCGACCAAGGAGACGTTCGAGGCGACGCTCACTGGTGGTTCCGGGGGGTCTGGGGGGGCGTCCCCTCAGCATGAAGCCGATCCCGGGGAGCTGCCGGACGGGCCGTGGCTGCGCACCGGCGACCTCGGCGTCCTGCACGGCGGCGAGCTGTTCGTCACCGGCCGGATCAAGGACCTGGTCATCGTCGACGGCCGCAACCACTACCCGCAGGACATCGAGTTCACCGTCTCGGGCGCGCACAAGGCGATCCGCCGCGAGTACACCTGCGCCGTGTCCGTCGACGGCGGCGAGACCGAGGGCCTGGTCGTGATCGCCGAACGGAACCGGCGGGTGCCGATCGCGCTGCTCGACCCGGACGAGGTCGCGCGGGCGGTGCGGACGGCCGTCCGGCAGCAGCACGACCTGCGCGTCCACGACTTCGTGCTGATCGAGCCGGGCGGGCTGCTCCGCACCAGCAGCGGCAAGATCGCCCGGTCCGCGTGCCGCCTCGCCTACCTCGGCGGGACGCTGCCGGTCACGGAGGCCGCCGCGAAGGAGGCGTGACCGGCGGGCCGGCCGGGTCAGGGCGGCGGCTCGTGCCCGGCGTCCCGCAGCCAGACGGGCAGGAGCAGCATCAGCTCCAGCCGCAGCGCGGGGTCCTCGATGTCGTAGTCGAAGATCTCCTGGAGCTGCGCGAGCCGGTACCGGACGGTCTGCGGGTGCACGCGCAGCGCCTCCGCGGCGTCGGTCGCGTTGAAGCCGTGCCTGAGCAGCTCCAGCAGGGTGAGCGCCAGCCGGACGCCGCGGTGCGGGCCGACTTCGGTGAGCGGGGCGAGCCGGCGCCCCGCCGCCGCCTCGGCGAGCGTCCGGCACTCCTGCAGCAGCAGGTCCGGCAGGTGCCGGTCCGCGTGGACGAGGACCCCGGCCCGCGCCCGGCCCTTCGCCGGCCCCGGGCGCCGGCCGAGCCGGCCCTCGGTCATCAGGTCGAGCGTCCGGTGCGCCCAGTGCAGCGACACGCCGGCCCGGTCCACCGGCACCGGCGGCCCGGCCGCGCCTGTCCAGCCGGCGAGGGTGGCCGTCAGCCGGTCGGCGCCGCCGGGCCGGTCGGGGTCGGGGACGACCAGGCACGGGCGGCCCCGGTCCTGCCCGCTCAGCAGCGCCGGCGGCAGCCCCGCGGGCCCCTCGCCGCCGGGCCGCGGGGCCAGCACGAGCACCGCCAGCCGCCCGGGCAGCGGCCACCCCGCCAGGGCCGCCTGCTCGGCGACGACGTCGCGGGGCGCGGGCGGGTCGGACAGCAGCAGGCTCAGCAGCCGGCCGCGGCGCTGCTCCCGCTCGCCCGCCGCCTTCTCCCGCGCCCGCGCGTAGCCCTGCGCGGCGGCGGACGCCAGCAGGTCCAGGTACGCGAAGTTCACCTCCGCCAGCGAGATCGCGAGGTTCCGCGGCTTCTGCAGCCGGTCGGCCTCCCGCGCCAGGTAGCGCCAGGCCGTCCGGGACGCGATCCGCAGCGCGTTCTGCAGGTGTTCGAGCGAGCGGCCCTCGACCGCCTCCCCGTACCCGATGTCGAAGAAGACCTGGTGCACCTCCTCGGGGGAGGCGTCCGGGTCGGCGATCAGTTGGACGAAGTGCCCCATGCCCCGCTCCGCCGCCACCCGCATCACGCCGAGGTAGACCGGGTCGTCCGGCCGGGCGTACTCGGGCACGTGCCGGAGCACCCCCTCCACCATGGCGTCGGCCAGCGCCGGGACGTGCGGCCGCATCCAGCGGGCCTCCGCACGGGGGACGTCCCGCCACGGCTGCGCGGACAGCTCGCCCGCGGAGGATCTCGCGTGGACCTCGGTCAAAGCAGGCACCTCCCTGGCGGACGACTAGCCGTAAGGCTAGGCACGAACCGTACCCCTGCACACTCACCCGGCT
>NZ_SMKM01000326.1 GCF_004348665.1 Actinomadura sp. GC306
CTTGAACTGCGAGGTGACCTTCGCCCCGAGTTCCTGCCTGACCTTCTGCAACTCGCCGAGCTTGTCCTTGATCCCGGGCTTCGCGGCCGTCCCGAACCCGGCCCCCGCGGCCATGCCCGCACCGGCCATGCCGTGCGCACCGGCCACACCTGGCCCGCCTGGACCACCGGGCATCCCCGCCCCGGGACCACCCGGACCACCAGGCCCGCCGAACCCCGCAGGCGGCCCGTACCCATTGGACGGACCACCGCCACCGGGCGCACCGACGTCCCCGCGAATAGCGGGACCGGGCGCGGTCGGCGGCGCACTCGACCCTCCGAAAGCCCCACCAGGCGCACCCGCACCCGAGGGAATGGCAGGCCCAGGAGCCGTAGGCGGCGCCCCGGAATCACCGGCACCACCCGACATCCCATAACCACCGGGCAGACCGCCACCGCCCGGCCCACCGCCCGAGCCAGGACCGCCCGCTCTACCACCAGGCGCCCCAGACCCGCTCAACGCCCCAGAACCACCGGCTCCGCCCGGCCCGCCGCCGGCCGAGCCGGACATCCCATGCGAACCCGAACCGCTGGAAAAGCCCTCGCCGCCGGAGCCACCGCCTCCACCCGGCGCACCACCGGGCATGCCAGACATACCGGGCGAGCCCGAACTGCTTGGGAGGCTCTGACCGCCGGCACCGCCCGAGCCGCCCGCAAAGCCCGCGCTGCCCGAATTACCGGCTCCACCCGGCACACCGCCAGCCATGCCGGACATACCGGGCGTTCCTGAGCCCCCAGAAAGGCCCGCGCCGCCCGGCCCGCCGGACAAACCGCGCGAACCTGAAGCACCGGACCCGCCCGGTCCGCCACCAGCCATGCCAGACATACCGGGCGAACCCGAGCCGTCAGAGAAGCTCGGACCGCCCGCGGCGCCAGATCCGCCGGCCATGCCCGACGTTCCGTGCGAACCCGAGTCACCGGCTCCGCCCAGCCCGCCGCCGGCCGCGCCGGGCATGCCGTGCGAGCCCGAACCGCCAGAAAAGCCCGCGCCGCCCGCGCCGCCGGCCCCGCCTGGCCCGCCACCCGGCGCGCCGGGCATGCCATGCGCACCGGAACCGCTAGAGAAGCTCGGACCGCCCGCGCCGCCGGCCCCACTCGGCGCGCCACCGGACATGCCGGACGTATCGTGCGAACCCGTGCCGCTGGAGAAGCTCTCGCCGCCCGCGCCGCCGGTTCCCGCTGCGCCGGACATGCCGGGCGAGGTCGAACCGCCGGGGAAGTTTTCGTTACCGGGGGCGCCACCGGGCGCGCTGGGGTAGTTCTCGCCGCTCGCGCTGCCGGGGGCGCGGTGTGCGCCTGAGCCGGCCGGTGGGGGGAATCCGCCTGACAGGGGGTCGCTCGATCCGCTGCCGCCGCCGGAGAGGGTGCCGCCGCCGGGGACGGCGTGGCCGCTCATGAAGCCGGGGCTCTGCGCGCTGCCCGGCGGGCCGGCCTGGGCGGCGGGGCCGTCCGTCGCGGATTCGCGGGGGGCACCCGGATAGGCGGGGTCGCCGGAGTCGCCGGGGCGGGGGACCTGCTGCCCGCCCGGCCTCTGCGACCCGGGTTCCGGTCGGGGCTGGCTTGGATTACTCACGCGACCTCATCAACAGGGGACAGCTGGTTGTTGCCAAGGGCAGGGGATCGCTCCCCAGCGTTGGAACGACTCGTGCGCCGTCCGAAGAGTACTGTGCGGGCTGGTGAGCGGGGGGAGCGTGTGCACGGCGAAGATACGTCCTGGCTGGTCAACGCCCTCGCCGAACACTGCGGCCGGCGGCTCCTCCTCTGCTTGCTACCGTTCGGGGCCCTGCTCCCCATGGCCGAGGACGTACGACTTCGCCAGGTGGTTCCATGCGCAACTTTGACACACTTCCACCACATACACCCTGAATTCTCCGTATTCGCGGTCCATCTCGGCCAGTTCGGCGGCGGCCTTGACGCGTCCCGCGTAGCGGCCCAGCTCGTCCCCATATACGTACGTGACGTGGGTCAGGGGTTCATGCCGGCAGACCGGGCACCGCTCGCCGGCCGGTTCGCCGTGGTACCGGGCCGCACGCAGGAGGTAGGGGTGGGCGTCGCAGGCGTCGTCCCTGGTCAGCGAACCGGACCTCAGTTCGGCGAGGGCCGCCCGCTTCGCGAGGCCGTAGTCGACGACCAGCCTCGGTCTCATGGTCGGCTCCCGCCCCGCATGCCTGCAGGGTAAGCGGAGCCGGGGACGTCCCGGCGGATCCGCACTTGCCAGGACGGGCCGCGCTACGTATCTTGGCGATGTATCGAGCCGATACATTGACTCGATACATCACATCGATACATCGGCTTTCGCTGAAGGGGTCCGGATGGCGGCCAAGAAGGGCGCGGGCGTGCTGGAGCTCGCCGTGCTCGGCCTCCTGCACGAGTCCCCGATGCACGGCTACGAGCTCCGCAAGCGGCTCAACGCCGTGCTCGGCATGTTCCGCGCATTCTCCTACGGCTCCCTCTATCCGTGCCTGAAGCAGCTCCTCGCGAGCGGGCTCATCATGGAGGACCGTCCGGAGGAGCACACGGCACTGGCGCTGCAGAGCCGCCGCTCCAAGATTGTTTACAAGCTCACCGCCGATGGCAAGGAGCGCCTCCAGGAGCTGCTGACCGAGGCCGGTCCGGCGTCGTGGGAGGACGAGGGGTTCGGCGTCCGCTTCGCCTTCTTCTCGCACACCCGCGCCGACGTCCGGCTACGGATCCTCGAAGGCCGGCGCAGCCGGCTGGAGGAACGACTGGAGGCTTTCCGCGCGGCTCTCGCGCGCACGCGCGAGAGGGTCGACTCCTACACCCTGGAACTGCAGAACCACGGGCTGGAGTCCGTCGAGCGCGAGGTCAGATGGCTGAACGAGCTCATCGGACGCGAGCGTGCCGAGCAGGAGCAGCAGGCCGAACGGCGGCAAGCCGAGCAGGACAGGCAAGACAGGTCTTCTGAAACCACCACACAGGACATGCCTCGGGATCACGACCGCTGACCGGCGGCACCGGGGTCGGGTGAAGAAACACCACATGTTCCGCAAGAGAGAAGGAGCAACCGGATGGGTTCGGTGCGCGTAGCCATCGTTGGTGTGGGCAACTGCGCCTCTTCGCTCGTCCAGGGTGTCGAGTTCTACAAGGACGCGGCCCCCGAGACGCGAGTCCCCGGCCTGATGCACGTGCAGTTCGGCGACTACCACGTGGGTGACGTCGAGTTCGTCGCGGCGTTCGACGTGGACGCCAAGAAGGTCGGAATGGACCTGTCCGAGGCCATTCACGCCAGCGAGAACAACACGATCAAGTTCGCGGACGTCCCGCCGACCGGTGTGACCGTGCAGCGCGGCCCGACCCTGGACGGCCTCGGCGAGTACTACCTGGACATGGTCGAGGAGTCCGGCGCCGAGCCGGTGGACGTGGTGCAGGCGCTGAAGGACGCCGAGGTCGACGTCCTGGTGTCGTACCTGCCGGTGGGTTCGGAGGAGGCCGACCGCTACTACGCGCAGTGCGCCCTGGACGCCAAGGTCGCCTTCGTCAACGCGCTGCCCGTCTTCATCGCCAGCGACCCCGAGTGGGCCCAGAAGTTCACCGACGCCGGCGTCCCGATCGTCGGCGACGACATCAAGTCGCAGGTCGGCGCGACCATCACCCACCGCGTCATGGCCCGCCTCTTCGAGGACCGCGGGGTCGAGCTGCTGCGCACGTACCAGCTCAACTTCGGCGGCAACATGGACTTCATGAACATGCTGGAGCGCAAGCGCCTCCAGTCGAAGAAGATCTCCAAGACGCAGTCGGTGACCTCGCAGATCCCGCACGAGATGGCGAAGGCGGACGTGCACATCGGCCCGTCCGACCACGTGCCGTGGCTGGACGACCGCAAGTGGGCCTACGTCCGGCTGGAGGGCCGCTCGTTCGGCGACACGCCCCTCAACCTGGAGTACAAGCTGGAGGTCTGGGACTCCCCGAACTCCGCCGGCGTGATCATCGACGCGGTGCGCGCCGCGAAGATCGCCAAGGACCGCGGCATCGGCGGCCCGATCCTGTCGGCCAGCTCCTACTTCATGAAGTCGCCGCCCGAGCAGTACAGCGACGACCAGGCGCACGAGGCGGTGGAGAGCTTCATCCGCGGCGACGTCGAGCGCTGACCTGCTGAGAGTCTGATCACAAAGTTCCCAAGGGACGCCCCGGCAGTGGACATCCACTGCCGGGGCGTCCTTACTTCTCTAGGGAAAACGGTGATGTACCGCCCCCTTGTCACCCTCCGGCTTTAATGTGACACCGTCGGTGACTGCGCGTCGGCTTCCGAATCGTGAGGTGAGAACGTCATGGCACGCGAGATATGCAGGGTGACGGCGGGGTTCACGGTGCTCGCGCTCGGGCTCACGGGGTGCGCCGGGGGAGGCGACGACGCGTCCGCGGCGGGCCGCCCCCGCGACGGCGGCACGCTGCGGATCATCGGCTCGTCGGACGTCGGGCACCTCGACCCGTCCGCCGTGGCGAGCGTCGGCGGCTACGCGCTGGCCCGCACGTTCGCGCGGACGCTGCTCGGGACGCGGGCGTCCAACGACTTCCAGGAGACGATCCCCGTCCGGCCCGACATCGCCGCACGGCTCCCGACGCGCGAGAACGGCGACATCTCCAAGAACCGCCGCACGTACACGTTGCGGCTGCGCGAGGGCGTCCGGTGGAACACCGAGCCGCCGCGCCCGGTGACCGCGCACGACTTCGTCCGCGGCTTCAAGCGGCTGTGCAACCCCGCGTCCCCGTCCGGCGGCAAGGGGTACTTCATCTCCACGATCAAGGGCATGGCGGAGTTCTGCGACGGCTACTCCGCCGTCGACGCGAAGAGCGCCGAGGCGATGGCCGCCTACCAGCGCGCCCAGCAGATCGACGGGCTCCGCGCCAAGGACGACCGGACGCTGGTCTTCGAGCTGAAGAAGCCCGCGAGCGACTTCCTGAACCTGCTGGCGCTGCCGTACGCGGCCGCCGCACCCCAGGAGTACGACAGGTACGTCCCGGATTCGGCGGAATTCCGGCAGAACACCCTGTCGAACGGCCCGTACCAGATCAGCGAATACAAGCCGGGCATGTCCTACCTGCTCACCCACAACCCGGTCTGGCGGCAGCAGAGCGACCCGCTCCGCGAGCGGCACGTGGAGAAGATCCAGATCACCCTCGGGCAGGACTCGCCGGAGACCGTCCAGCAGCAGATCGAACAGGGCTCCGCCGACCTCGCCTGGGACCAGCCCGTCCCGACGTCCGCGATCCCCCGGCTGCGCGACGACCCGCGGTTCGCGATCCGGGAGACCCCGAGCAACAGCCCGTACCTGGTGTTCAACACGCTCAGCCCGAACAACGGCGGCGCGCTCGGCAAGCGCGAGGTCCGCCAGGCGCTCCAGTACGCCGTGGACCGCAGTGCCCTCATCAAGATCGTGGGCGGCCCGTCGGTGGCGCAGCCGCTGCACACGGTGATCCCGCCCGGCAGCTCCGGCTACGCCCCGGCGAACCACTATCCGACGCCCGGCGAGTCCGGCGATCCCGCCAAGTGCCGCGAGCTGCTCGGCAAGACCGGCCACGGCGACCTCACCCTGAAGTTCCCGTACCGCACCAACAGCACCCACAAGCTCATCGCCCAGTCCATCGCCGAGAACCTCGACGCCTGCGGCGTGAAGACCGAGCTCACCGCCGACTCCGGCGGCTCCTTCTACGCCGGGACGATCTCCACCCCCGCGAACACCCGCGGCGGCCGCTGGGACATCGCCGCCCCCGGCTGGACGCCCGACTGGTACGGCAACAACGGCCGCTCCATCATCCAGCCGCTCTTCGACGGACGCGGCTACGGGCAGAACTCCACCAACTACGGCGGCTACGACAACCCCGAGGTCAACGCCCTCATCGACGCCGCCCTCACCGCCCCCGAGCCCTCGCACGCCGCCGGCTACTGGCAGCAGGCCGACCAGAAGATCATGGAGGACGCGGCGATCATCCCGCTGCTCAGCCGCTCCCACACGATCTTCCACTCCTCCCGCGTCCACGGCGCCTACTTCCTCCCGACCACGGCCAGCTACGACTACACCCGCGTATGGCTTTAGCAGTGTCCTCGGCGGTCAGGCGCTAGAGCACCTTCCTTCAACGGGCACTGCGCGCGATCGCTGCATCGCTCCGAACTCGCCTGGCGGCTCGCTGCGCGATCAGGTTTCTCGCAGGCTCGAAACCTGCCTTCGGACGCGATCGCAGGCGTTGAGGTTATTGCGGGGTTGCTGTGGGGCTGAGGTCGTCGCGGTTCCGGCGTTATGGGTGGTCGGGGTCGTGTTGGGATGTGGGCGGCATAGGGTGACCTGGTGCGGTCTGGTGAGTTGCGGGGGATTCTGCGGGGGCGGGACTTTCGGCGGCTCTATGCGACTCGGATCGCGTCGCAGCTGACCGACGGGGTCTTCCAGGTCGCGCTCGCGGGGTACGTGTTCTTCTCGCCCGAGCGGCAGACGACCGCGGCGAAGGCGGCGGCGGCGTTCGCGGTGACGCTGCTGCCCTACTCGGCGCTCGGGCCGTTCGTCGGCGTGTTCATCGACCGCTGGCGGCGGCGGCAGATCCTCGTGTGGACACCGGTGCTGCGGGCCGTGCTGGTGCTGCTCGTCGCGGCGCTGGTCGCGGCGGGGCAGGACGGGACCTTCTTCTTCCTCGGGGTCCTCGTCGTGCTGGGCGTGAACCGGTTCTTCCTCGCTTCGCTGTCGGCGGCGCTCCCCCATGTGGTCACGCGCGATCAGTTGGTGACGGCGAACGCGTTCTCCGTCACGTCCGGGAC
>NZ_SMKM01000327.1 GCF_004348665.1 Actinomadura sp. GC306
GCACAGGGGCGGCGACACCGGGGGGCGGCGGGCGCCGGGAGGTCCGGTCAGCGCACGACGAGCGTGCGGCGGCCGGGCGGGACCAGCTCGCCGATGACCGGCGCGCCGGGGATCTCGCCGGCGACCAGCAGGCCGCCGGAGATCTGCGCGTCGGCGAGCAGCAGCCGCTCCTCCTCGCCGATCCGGCGGAAGTCGGTGTGCGGGGTCACCCACGCGAGGTTGCGCCGCGACCCGCCGGGGACGAAGCCGTCGCGCACGGCCGCCCGCGCCCCGTCCAGGTACGGCACGGCGGCGGCGTCCACGACCGCCGTGACGCCGCTCGCCCGCGCCAGCTTGTAGAGGTGGCCGAGGAGCCCGAAGCCGGTGACGTCCGTCGCGCAGGCGGCGCCGCGTTCGAGGGCGGCCAGGCCGGCGGCGGCGTTCAGCTCCGTCATCGTCTCCACCGCGTGCGGGAAGAGCTCGCCGGTGGTCTTGTGGCGCGCGTTGAGGACGCCGACGCCGAGCGGCTTGGTCAGCGACAGCGGGAGGCCGGGGCGCCCGGCGTCCAGGCGCAGCAGCCGGTCCGGGTCGGCGAAGCCGGTGACGGCGAGGCCGTACTTGGGCTCGGGGTCGTCGACGCTGTGCCCGCCGGCGATGGCGCAGCCGGCGAGCGCGGCCTGGTCCCGGCCGCCGCGCAGCACCTCGCGGGCCAGTTCGGCGGGCAGCGCGCCGCTCGGCCAGCCGAGCAGGTTGAGGGCCATCACCGGCGCGCCGCCGACCGCGTAGACGTCCGACAGCGCGTTCGCGGCGGCGATGCGGCCCCAGTCGTAGGCGTCGTCGACGACGGGGGTGGAGAAGTCCGCGGTGGACACCACCGCGCGGCGGCCGTCGAGCCGCACCACGGCGGCGTCGTCGCCGTCCTGGCCGCCGAGCAGGAGCGCGTCGCCGCCGCCGGCGAGTCCGGTGACCATCCGCTCCAGCTCCGCCGGGGGGATCTTGGACGCGCAGCCGCCGCCGTGCGCGTACTGCGTGAGGCGGGCGACGGGGGCGAGGCGGGTCACCGCCTGATTTAACGCACAACCATCTTAAATGATCAAGAAACGGACAGTGTCCAGGTGGTCACCCAGGGCCTGGACCGGGCTCCGACCAGCAGCAAAATGCCGGAAACACTTGTCCGAACCATGTTCGGCATGGTGCGATTCGGGTTGCAAGTCATCACTTACTACTAGGGGCGACATGGGGATCCAGGAAGAGCGGGCCGAACTCGACAAGGCCCTCGCGGGGCAGACGATCTGCACCGTCCTCGCCGAGACCGCCGAGCGGCACGGCGACCTGCCGGCCTACTCCGACCGCGTCGACGGGGAGTGGAAGACCCTGACATGGGCCGACACCCGCACCCGGGCCCTGGAGACGGCCGCGGGCTTCGCGGCCCTCGGGCTCGAGGCGGGCGACGTGGTCGCGCTGATGATGCCGAACCGCTCGGAGCACATCCTCGCCGACCTCGGCGCCGTCCACGCGGGCGGCATCCCCACCACGGTCTACGCCACCCTCGCGCCCGACCAGATCGCGTTCGTCGCGGCCGACTGCTCCGCGAAGTACGCCGTCCTCGACGGCAGGGACCAGCTCGACCGCTGGGAGCCGGTCCTGGACCGCCTCCCCGAGCTGCGCAAGGTCATCGTCGTGGAGGCGGCCGACTGCCCCGCCGGCGACCGCTACATGACCTGGGAGGCGTTCACGGAGCTGGGCCGCAAGGAGCTCGCCGCCGCGCCGGCCTCGGTCGACCCGCGCTGGCAGGCCGTCAAGCCCGAGGACACCGTCACCCTGCTCTACACGTCCGGCACCACGGGCGACCCCAAGGGCGTCCTGATCACGCACTCGATGGTGCTGCACGAGGGCGCGATGGTGAAGCGCAGCTCGGTGCTGCCCGACCACCCGGCCGGCGTCTCCTACCTGCCGTTCGCGCACATCGCCGACCGCGTGCTGAGCTACTACCTGCCGGTGCGGCTCGCCTCGCACATCCACTTCTGCCCCGACCCCGCCCAGCTCACCTCGATCCTCCCCCAGGTCCGGCCGCACTCCTTCTTCGGCGTGCCCCGCGTCTGGGAGAAGATCATGGCGGGCATCCAGGCGGTGCTGTCGGCCGAGCAGGACCAGGCCAAGAAGGCGGCCGTCGCCGCCGCCCTCGACGCCGGCCGCGCCTACGTGCAGGCCCAGGAGTTCGGCAACACGCTCACCCCGGAGATCACCGCGGCGTTCGAGCAGGCCGACGCGGCGGTCCTCACCCCGATGCGCGCCATGCTCGGCCTGGACCGCGTCGTGCAGGCGTCCAGCGCCGCCGCGCCGCTGCCCGTGGACGTGGCCCGCTTCTTCGCCGGCCTCGGCCTGAAGATCTTCGACGCCTACGGGATGACGGAGACCACCGGCGCGATCACCGCCAACCTCGCCGACTCCTTCAAGCTCGGCACGGTCGGCCGCCCGTTCGCCGGCGTGGAGCTGAAGCTCGCCGAGGACGGCGAGATCCTCGTCCGCGGCTCCACCTGCACCCCCGGCTACCTGGGCCGCCCCGACGCGACCGCCGACCTGATCGACGCCGACGGCTGGGTGCACACTGGCGACGTGGGCCGCCTCGACGAGGACGGCTTCCTCACGATCGTCGACCGCAAGAAGGAGCTCATCATCACCGCCGGCGGCGAGAACATCGCCCCGTCGATGATCGAGAACCACCTCAAGGAGCACCCGCTCATCGGCCAGGCCCTCGCCTTCGGCGACCGGCGGCCCTACGTCGTCGCGCTCATCACCCTCGACGGCGAGGTCGCCCCGGTCTGGGCCGCCGCCCACGGCATCGACACCACCGACCTGGCCGCGCTCGCCGAGAACCCCCTCGTCCTGGAGGAGGTCGCCAAGGCCGTGGAGGACGCCAACACCCGCCTGGCCCGCGTCCAGCAGGTGAAGAAGTGGCGCCTGCTGCCCGCCGAGTGGACCGCAGAGAGCGAGGAGCTCACCCCGACCCTCAAGCTCAAGCGCCGCATCGTGCACACCAAGTACGCCGCGGCCATCGAGGAGCTGTACGGCAGCTAAGATCATCGGCGGAGGCGTGCGAGCGCCTGGTGGCCTCCCCGGCCTTCAAAGCCGATGGTCCCGAGGATCTCGGGACGGCGGGTTCGATTCCCGTACGCCTCCGCGGGTTCCGGCGGGCCCGGGCCGTTCGGCCCGGGCCCGCCGTGTCATGTCCGCCGTGTCATGTCCGCCGTGTCATGTCCGCCGTGTCATGTCCGCCGTGTCATGTCCGCCGTGTCATGTCCGCCGTGTCATGTCCGCCGTGTCATGTCCGCGGTGTCACGGGGCGTCGAGGTAGCCCCAGGCGCGGGCGATGCCGCGCAGCTCGGGTGCGACGGCGTCCGCCGCGGGCAGCGGGCGGGCCGGCTGGATCTCGCCGGACTTGAGCTTCGCGCCCCAGTCGCCGAAGGCGGCGCGGTACGGGCCGTGGCTGAGCCGGCCGTAGTCCAGCATCCCGGGCTCCCACTCCACGCCGAGGTAGGAGCAGATCTCCGCGGTGACGCGCTCGGGCTCGGCCGTCAGCTCCTCGTACCGGACGGTGAGGCCGGAGAGCGCGCCCCTGGCCTCCTCGATGTGCTCGGCGTAGCGGAGGATCTCCGGGACGACCTTCTCCGGCACCGAGCCCTTGCGCCGGGCCAGCACCGACTCGACGATCGAGGCGGGGTGGCGGAGCAGGAACAGGTAGCGCGCCTGCGGCCACGCGGCGGCCAGCCGGCGCCAGATCAGGGAGTTGGACGGCGTCTTCTCGACGATCTGCGTCTTGCCGCTGCGCTGGAGCTCGTAGGAGAGCACGTTGTCCCAGAGCATGTACTGCAGCTCCTGGGCGTCCAGCCCCAGCTCGCCCATGACGTCCTGGGCGAACTCGCGGCCCTGCTTCACCCGGAGGTGGCGCAGGTGGAGCTCGTGCGGCGCGCGGATCTGCGTATGGCTGTTGAGGAGCACGCGGAGCAGGGTGGATCCCGAACGCACCGAGCACAGCACGAAGACCGGCGACTCCACGAGCCGGGGGACCTTCGAGGGGACGACCGCGCTCTCCTCGTCCTCGCCCGGGGACGTCGCGGACGCCCCGCCGGGCCCCTGGGCGCGGCCCGGCGGCCGCAGCGCCGCCGCGAGGAGGGTTCCCCGGCGCTTGAGTCCGGTCGCGACCTGGTTCTTCTTCGCTGGTGTCGTGCTCATGATGGGGTGCCGGATACCACTTTCCGCTGGGTGTCAGGGGTGAGGACCCAAATCTAGACGGTTCCTCACAGGAAGGCCCGCACACCTCCCGATTCCCTGCCGAACCCCGTTCACCCCCCGAAATCGCCGGCCGGGCTCCCCCCGCCCGGCCGGCGGGGCCCGCTACGCCTCCTTCATCGTGAAGTTGACCTGGTCCCCTTCGACCGAGGTCACGGTCACGATCATCCGGTACTCGCGGCCCGTGGCGTCGCGGACCGTGCATTCGAGCGTGGCGCCGACCTCGCCCTTGAGGCTCTCCGGGCACTCGCTCGTGGCGGGGCCGATGCCGGCGTCGTCGAACGGCGGGCTGAACTTGGCGTCGAGCTGCTCCTCGACCTTGGCCGCGGAGACGGTCTTGGTGACCTCGCAGCCGGCGGTGGCGAGCACGAGGCCGCCGAGAAGGACGGGCAGTACGAGGAACTTGCGCATCGGTGTCTTCACTCCTGTGTCGTTACGGCGTCCCCCGCGGGCCGCCTGATGCACTTCGATGATCGATCTCCGGGGCGGCCGGGTACCAGGGCGCCCGGTCCCGAGAAGAAAAGGACACAAAACGGGACGTATCGCAGAGAACTTTTCTGTTACCGCCTGGTATCCCGGGTACCTTCACGCCATGGGGCGGATCACCGTGCGCAGGCCCGTGCTGCGGATCAGTACCTCCGGGCCGCGCGGGCGGCGGCCGGACACGCTCGCCGTGGAGGAGCCGCTGGAGATCCGCGTCGCGGGCAAGCCCCTCACGATCACGATGCGGACGCCGGGCGACGACTTCGACCTCGTCGCCGGCTTCCTGGCCGCCGAGGGCGTGATCGGCGCCGCGGACGACCTGGCCGCGATGCGCTACTGCGCCGACACCGCGGAGCAGAACACCCTC
The DNA here is from genome assembly GCF_004348665.1 of Actinomadura sp. GC306. GTDB lineage: Bacteria > Actinomycetota > Actinomycetes > Streptosporangiales > Streptosporangiaceae > Spirillospora. The sequence goes on from NZ_SMKM01000327.1 coordinate 5,120, forward strand.
GACGTCGCGCTCGCGCCCGGCGTGCCGCCGCCGGACGACTCCATGACCAGGGCGTTCACCACGACGAGCGCGTGCGGCGTCTGCGGGAAGTCGACCGTCGAGGCGCTGCGCGCCGACCGCCCCTACGAGGTGGGCGACGACCCGGTGCGGCTCGCCCCCGGCGTCCTCGCGACGCTCCCGGACCGGCTGCGCGAGGCGCAGCGGGTCTTCGACCGGACGGGCGGCCTGCACGCCGCGGGGCTGTTCGACGCCGCCGGGACGCTGCTCGCGCTGCGGGAGGACGTCGGGCGGCACAACGCCGTCGACAAGGTGGTCGGGTGGGCGCTGCGGCAGGGGCGGCTGCCGCTCACCGGGACGGTCCTGATGGTGAGCGGGCGCGCGTCCTTCGAGCTGACCCAGAAGGCGATGACGGCGGGCGTCCCGGTGCTGGCGGCCGTCTCGGCGCCGTCGTCGCTTGCGGTCGATCTGGCCGAAGATGCCGGAATGACGCTCATCGGGTTCCTGCGGGGTGAGACGATGAACGTCTACACCGGGGCCGAACGCCTCACTCCCTGAGCGCCCACTTGTCACCACGGGCCGAAAAGCACGGGGCAACTTGTTGGGTCCTTGGCAAGAAACCCGCGGCCCACTCGAGTTGACTCGTGCATCAATGGACACACGTGTGCGCGCAGCCGCGCCGCGCGACTGCATGCGGAAGCGAGGGACGGGATGACGAGGCCCCTGACAGGCGGCGGAGCGGCGTCCGAGATCGACGAGCGCCATCCCCCGATCAAGCCTCGGCGCGTGTCCTTCGACTGGTCGGACACCCCGCTGCACTGGGTTCCCGGCGACCCGGTCGCCACCCACATCATCAACTCGTTCCACATCGTCCTGCCCGAGGGCGAGAAGTGGTTCATCCAGTGCGTGAAGGACGCCCGTCCCTACATCAAGGACGAGCGGCTGCAAGAGGAGATCCGGGGCTTCATCGGTCAGGAGATGGTGCACGCCCGCTCCCACCAGGGCGTCCTCGACCAGATCCTGGAGGCCAACGGGATCGACGTCTCCAAGATCACCGACGCGGCGGCCAAGGGCAACGCGGACCGGCCCGCCCAGATGGCGGCGCTGAAGGAGAAGAACCCGCGGGCGTGGCGGCGCCGGCTGCGGTTCGAGCTCGGCGCGGTCGCCGCGATCGAGCACTACACCGCCGTCCTCGGCCAGTGGATCATGGACAACGAGCGGTTCGAGAAGGCCGGCGTCGACCCGACGATGCTGGACCTGCTGCGCTGGCACGGCGCGGAGGAGGTCGAGCACCGGTCGGTCGTGTTCGACGTGTACAAGGCGTTCGGCGGCGGCTACCTCACCCGCGTCGCCGCCTGGGTGGTGTCGCTGTTCTTCCTCTACTGGGCGCTGATCGGCGGGTCCCTGTACCTGCTCAAGCAGGACCCGACGATCAAGAAGCGGGTCACGCCGCTGCGGGTGTACCGGTCCTACCGGCGGTCGGTGCGGCTGGGGCACGTCCCCGGCATCTTCCGGCTGCTGCTCGGCGAGGCGCCCGTCTACCTCAGGCCGAACCACCACCCGTCCAAGGTGTGCTCGACGCCGCGGGCACTGGAGTACCTCAAGCAGTCGCCCGCCGCCAAGGCCGCGGGCTACGACCCCTACTAGAGTCCGCTCCGCCCCTGCCCCTGCCCC
>NZ_SMKM01000328.1 GCF_004348665.1 Actinomadura sp. GC306
GGCATGGGGCTCCTCCGCGGGTATGCGCTGTAACTTCGACGTCGGTGTCGATACGCCTGGCCAACCACCTTATTGCAGACCAGTGGTGTTGACCAGCTCGGCTCAATCTTATAATTTCGACGTCTATGTCAAATAATTCGGGCGGGGCGGTGCCGACGGGCAGCGGGCACCTGCTGGCCGAGCGGGCCGGCGGCGTGCTGACGCTCACGCTCAACCGCCCCCGGTCCCGCAACGCGTTCTCGCGGGAGATGCTGGAGGCCCTGGCCGCGATGCTGGACTTCGCCGCCGCGGCGGACGACGTCCGGGCCGTGGTGCTCGCCGGATCGGGCGGCACCTTCTGCGCCGGGGGCGACCTCGCGATGCTCGCGGCGGGGGAGAGCATCTTCGGCCCGGCGGACGCGCCGGACGTGCGGCTGGCGGCCCAGCGGGCGCTCCAGCGCGCCACCGTCGTCCGCCTCCGCGACCTCGGCAAGCCGTCGGTCGCGCTGATCGAGGGGGCGGCGGTCGGGGCGGGCCTCGGCCTCGCCCTCGCCTGCGACCTGCGCTACGCGGGGACGTCCGCGACGCTGCGCACGGGCTTCGGCCGGCTCGGCCTGGCGGGCGACTTCGGCTGCACCTGGTCGCTGAACCGGCTGGCCGGCCCCTCCCGCGCGCTCGAACTGCTGTACCTGTCCCCGGCGCTGACGGCCGCCCGCGCGCAGGAACTCGGCCTCGTCACCGAGGCGGTCCCCGACGAGCGGCTGCGCGAGCACGTCACGGCCGTCGCCGCCCGGCTGGCCGCCGTCTCCCCGGACGCCGTCCGGGCGATGCGGAGCCATGTCGACCGGGCCGCCGCCCACGACTTCGCCGCCTGCGCGGACGCGGAGGCGGAGTGGCACGTCCGGCTGCTGGAGTCCGACGCCCACCGCGCCGCCGTCCGCGCACTCTCGCAGGCCCGCGCCGCGCGCACTTCCCCCACCACCGAGAACCCGGGAGCCAAGGAATCATGACGAAGCTGGACGGCCGCGTAGCGCTGGTGACGGGCGCGGCCCGCGGGATCGGGGCGGAGATCGCCCGCACGTACGCGCGCGCCGGCGCCAAGGTCGGCGTCCTCGACCTCAAGGAGGAGCTGACCCGGGACACGGTGTCCGCCATCGAGGCCGAGGGCGGGCGCGCCATCGGCCTCGGCGCGGACGTCTCCGACGCCGGGCAGGTCCGGCAGGCCGTGGAGCGGCTCGCCCAGGAGTTCGGCGGGCCGGACATCGCCGTCAACAACGCCGGGGTGACCCGCGACAACCTGCTGTTCAAGATGACCCAGGACGACTGGGACACCGTGATGAACGTCCACCTCCGCGGCATGTTCCTGGTGACCGCGGAGGCCCAGCGCCACATGGTGCGGCAGCGGTACGGGCGCATCATCAACATCTCCTCGACCTCGGCGCTCGGCAACCGCGGCCAGGCGAACTACTCCGCGGCCAAGGCGGGCGTCCAGGGGTTCACCCGGACGACCGCCATCGAGCTCGGGCCGTTCGGGATCACCGTCAACTCCATCGGCCCCGGCTTCGTCGACACCGAGATGACCCGGGCGACGGCCGAGCGGCTCGGCGTGCCGGCGGAGCAGCGCCTGGCCGAGGTCGCGGCGGGGCTGCCCGTCCGGCGCGCCGGGCGGCCGGCCGACATCGCGAACGCCGCGCTGTTCCTCGCCGCGGAGGAGTCCGGGTTCGTCACCGGCCAGGTGCTCTACGTCGACGGCGGGCGCTCGGTGCGCTGACGCCCCGAGACCCGAACGAAGGGATTTCCATGACCCACGACCTTTCCCCGGACGCCGCGGCTGCCCCGGACGGCGAGGACACGCTCACCGACGAGGAGGTGCGCGCGGCCGTCCGGGAGGTGGCCGGCCGGTTCGACGACGCCTACTGGGCCGAGGCCGACCAGGAGGCCAGGTTCCCCTGGGAGTTCTACGACGCCTTCGCCAAGGCCGGATGGCTCGGCATCGCGATCCCGCGCGAGTACGGCGGCGCCGGTATGGGCGTCTCGGCGGCCGCGTCGATGATGTACGAGATCGCCGCGTCCGGGGCCGGGATGAACGGCTGCAGCCCGTTCCACCTCACGATCTTCGGCCTCAACCTGGTGGCCAAGCACGGCGGCGACCGGCTGTGCCGCGAGCTGCTGCCCGCCGCCGCGACCGGCGAGCTGCACGTCTGCTTCGCCATCACCGAACCCGACGCGGGCTCCGACACCGGCCGCATCCGCACCTTCGCCCGGCGGGACGGCGCCGACTACGTGATCAACGGGCGGAAGGTCTGGATCACCAAGGCGGCGCAGTCGCAGAAGGCGGTGCTGCTCGCGCGCACCGCCGAGCCCCGCGAGGGCAGGAGCCGCACGGACGGGCTCTCGATGTTCGTGGTCGACCTGACCGGCGGCGGCGTCGAGATGCGCGCGATCCCGAAGATGGGCCGCAACGCGGTCTCCTCCTACGAGCTGTTCCTGGACGACTTCCGCGTCCCCGGATCGGCCCTCGTCGGGGAGGAGGGGCGCGGGTTCACCTACCTGCTGGACGGCATCAACCCCGAGCGGATCCTGCTCGCCCACGAGGCGCTCGGCATCGGCCGCGCCGCGCTGGACCGGGCGGTGCGGTACGCCCGGGAGCGGATCGTGTTCGAGCGCCCCATCGGGCAGAACCAGGGCATCGCCTTCCCTCTCGCCGAGGCGTCGATGCGCCTGGACGCCGCGGAACTCGCCGCGCGGCACGCCGCCGCCCGCTACGACGCGGGCGAGCCGTGCGGGAAGGAGGCCAACACGGCCAAGTTCCTCTGCGCCGACGCCGGGTTCGCCGCGGCCGACGCCGCCGTCCAGACGCACGGCGGGTTCGGGTACGCCCGCGAGTACCACGTCGAGCGCTACTTCCGGGAGTCCCGCCTCATGCGGATCGCCCCGGTCAGCCAGGAGATGGTGCTCAACTACATCGGCCAGCACGTCCTCGGTCTGCCGAAGTCGTACTGAGCCGAAGCCGTACTGAGGCCGCGACCGAGCGGCAGCGGAGGAACGCACGTCATGCGCATCGCCATTCATTCGGGTCTCACCATGCGGGGAAGCGTCCAGGGGGTCGTCGACCAGGTGCGCCGGACCGCCGAGCACGGCTTCGCCGGCTACTGGGCGCCGATGCTCACCGGGCACGACACGCTCACGGCCTTCGCCGTCGCCGGGCGCGAGGTGCCCGGGGTCGAGCTGGGGACGGCCGTCGTGCCGATGCCGCTGCGCCCGCCCTACGCCCTCGCCCAGCAGGTGGCGACCGTCCAGGAGGTGCTCGGGGGGCGGCTGGCGCTCGGGATCGGCCCGTCCCACGAGGTCCTCGTCCGGGACGCGTTCGGGCTGGAATGGTCGCCGCCGATCGCGGCGACCCGCCGCTACGTGGGGGAGTTGACGGACGTCATGGCCGGGCGGGACGGCCGCCGGGTCGCCGTGGGCGGCGATCCGCCGCCGGTCCTGCTGGGCGCGGTGAACCCGGCGATGGCCCGGCTGGCCGCGGAGGTGGCCGCCGGGGTCGTGACCTGGGCCGCGGGGCCGCGCACGATCACCGAGGTGATCCGGCCGGCGCTGCGCGACCGCCCCGCGGACTCCCCGTTCCGCATCGTGGCCGCCCTGCCGGTGTGCGTGACCGAGGACGCCGCGGAGGCGCGGCGGTTCATCCACCGCGTCCTCGGTGCCAACGACGCCCTTCCGTCCTACCGGAAGGTGCTGGCCCGGGAGGGCGTGGACGGGGTGGCGCGGCTGGCGATCGTGGGGTCGCCGGACGAGGTGGCGCGGCGCATCGACGCGTTCGCCGAGAGCGGCGCGACGGACTTCGCCGCGCACCCGCTCGCCGAGAGCGACGTCGATGATGAACGCACGTGGGAGTTCCTCGCCGCGTACGCGAAGGGCCGCTGACCAGCGGTTCGAAGCGCCCTCGGCGCGTTGGTCCGCTCCTGGCCGAAGTGGGGCAGGAGCGGCATATCATCGACGTCAAAGTCCATAGCAGTCGGCGCACGCGCAGCCGGGAGGGACGGCCTGCGCCGCTCCGCCCCTGCCTAGCGTGGTAACGCGGCCGCGCTACCGCGTTACCCCTGGTGGTCCAGGGTCATCCGCGCGACCCCTCCGGCGGCCTTCGCCCCTGGGGCGGGCTCATCGGCCCGCCCCAGGGGCTTCGGCGGCTCAGCGGTAGTCGCCGCCGGCCAGGTAGCGCTGCAGCCGTGGCGCGCTCGCCTCCCGCGACACCAATTCGATTCTGACGTCAAGATCAGGCAAATGGTGGTAGCAGCCGCCGGCGCGCCGCCCGGACCCGTCGAGGAGGGCCGCCTGCCAGGCGCAGCCGCGTTCCTCCAGGTCGGCGGACTCGCCCGCGACGTCGTCGCTCCACATGCCCAGGTGGTGCAGGCCCGTCCGTTCCCAAACGCTGCCGGGGACCTGCACGAGCAACTCGATGTAAGGCGGACCCTCCAGAGAGAGAACGAATGTCTGGTCGTACGTCTGCGTGCCCGAGGGTGATGCGAACTCGGCGGGGAACCGCTGCACGCGGCCCCATGTCACCCCCGCGGCCGCGCTGAACTGGGCCATCGCCGGCTCCAGGGCCGGGACGACGATGCCGACGTGGTAGATCCGCGTAGCGCCCACAAAGTTCTCCCAAGTATTGACCTCGACGTCAGAACATACTTTGATGTTAACCGTCAGGGCCGGTGCGCGGAAGCCGCCGGCCGCCAGGACCCGACCACTGAAGGCGATACGGTGACCCGAAGCTCTGCTACCGAAGGCTGGGGCATCCGGACGGTTCCCGCCGGGCTCGCACAGCGCTACCGCGACGAAGGCTGGTGGACCGACGAGTCCCTCGGCTCGATGGTGGCCGCGGGGCTGAGCCGCGCCCCGGGCTCGCCCTTCGTCGTGGGCTCCAAGACGCGTCCCTACACCGGCACCCTCGCCGACGTGGACCGCGCGGCGCGCTCGCTCGCCGGGGCCCTCCAGAGCCGCGGCATCGGACCCGGCTCGGTCATCGTCGTGCAGCTGCCCAACTGGGCCGAGGCCGCGATCACCTTCTACGCCGCCGCCTACCTCGGCGCGATCGTCGTCCCGGTGGTGCACTTCTACGGGCCGAAGGAGGTCGGCTACATCCTGGACGACACCCGCCCCGCGGTGGTCGTCACGCCCGACCGGTTCGGCCGCACCGACCACCTCCAGCAGTACGAGCGGCTCCTGGGGGAGCGCGACACCGACCCGCTCTGGCTGGTCGTGAGCGACCGCCCCGAGGGAGAACTGCCGCGCGCCGCCACGCCCTTCCAGCGGCTGCTGGACGGCGACCCGCTCACCGAGCCGCTGCCGGTCGACCCCGGCGACCCGGTGATCGTGGGCTTCACCTCCGGCACGACGCTCAACCCCAAGGGCGTGATCCACAGCCATCGGACGATCGGCTGGGAGGCGCGCCAGTGCGACCGCTTCTACGGCAAGGGCGGGCCCCCGCAGATCGTCGGCACCCCCGTCGGCCACTTCATGGGGATGATCAACGCCTTCCTGCTGCCGCTGCTGCGCGGGGAGCCGGTGCACCTCATCGACGTGTGGGACCCGGCCGAGGTGCTGCGGATGATGGCCGAGCGGAACCTCGGCATCGCCGGCGGCCCCACCTACTTCCTGACCAGCCTCCTCGACCACCCCGACTTCACCCCCGAGCACCTGGCGCTCATCCCCTACATGGGCCTCGGCGGCGCGATGGTGCCCGAGGCGTTCACCGAGCGGGCCACGAAGGAGGGCATCGCCGTCTTCCGGTCGTACGGGAGCACCGAGCACCCGTCCATCACGGCGAGCCTCCTGGACGAGCCCGCCGACAAGCGCCTGCGCACCGACGGCCGGGCGCTGCCCGGCGCCGAGGCCCGGCTGGACGAGGACGGCCAGATCCTCTCGCGCGGCGCCGACTGCTGCATCGGCTACACGGACCCCGCGCTGACCGCCCGCGCCTTCGACGCCGATGGCTGGTACCGCACCGGTGACATGGGCGTCTTCGACGCCGACGGCTACCTCACCATCACCGACCGGGTGGCCGACGTCATCATCCGCGGCGGCGAGAACATCAGCGCCCAGGAGATCGAGTCGCTGCTCCTCAAGATGGAGCAGGTGGCCGAGGTCAGCGTGGTCGCCGAGCCCGACGCGCGGCTCGGCGAGCACGCCACCGCGGTGATCCGCACGCACGACGCGGCCGGCCCGGTCGGGCTGGACGACGTCCGCGCGCACCTCGCCGCGGCCGGGCTCGCCCGGCAGAAGTGGCCCGAGTCGGTGCACCTCGTCGCGGACTTCCCGCGCACCGCCACCGGCAAGATCCAGAAGTTCCGGCTGCGCCAGCAGATCCGCGACGGCGCCCTGCAGGACGCGCGATGAAGGGAGAGGCCGTGGAGCCGTCGGGCTACGCCGACTGGCCGGACTACCGCGTGGACGTCCACCGCAAACGCAACCTCGTCCGCGTGACGCACGACGGCGTGACCCTCGCCGAGACGACCGCCGCCCTCCTGGTGGACGAGCAGGACCACGGCATCGCCTTCTACATCCCCCGGGCCGACGTGCGCTTCGAGCACCTCGCCCCCTCCGACACCACCTCGCGCTGCCCCTTCAAGGGCCGCGCGAAGTACTGGCGGCCACGGGAGGACCCCGACCCCATCGCGTGGGAGTACCCGGAGCCGTACACCGAGGTCGCGATCCTGCGCGACCACATCGCCTTCTACCAGGACCGGGCCGTCGTCCAGATCGGCACCGCGAACCCCGTCAGATCCCACCCCGCCTTCAACCC
>NZ_SMKM01000329.1 GCF_004348665.1 Actinomadura sp. GC306
GGGCGGGCTCGGCGGGCGGAGGCGTCATGCGCCCATTCTCGCGGACGCCCGCGCCTGCGATCTCCGCGCCGACCGCGGACGGCGGCCGCCCGGCGTGGTGAGGTCGACCCGCTCGCCGAGCGGCCACGCCAAGCGGCGGGCCCTGGCGGGCGGTCAGGCGGGGCGGTCGGTGATGTTCTGCACCGGGGCGGGCGCGGTTTCGGCCGGGGGTTCGGCGGGACGCAGCGCCATCCGGGCGCGCATCGTGTCGAGGTCGTCGCCGAACCGGGCCATGGTGGCCTGCAGGTCGCGCCACAGGCCGGTCCGCTGCTCCAGCTGCGCGATCCTGGTGCGCAGGTCGCCGATGCGGCGCTCGGCCGCGGCGAGCCGGGTGCCGTGCACGGCGCTGTCGCGGCCGGTGCGGATCAGGCTGGTCGCGACGGCGGCCACGTCGCGCTCGGTGTCGTCCATCCGCTCGTCGATGCGGGGCAGCACCCGGTCGTTGAGCTGGGCGATCAGCGAGTCGAGCTCGGCCCGCAGCGCCCGCAGCTCGGCGTCCTGGTCGCGGACGGTCTGCTCCAGCAGCGCGAGGCGGTCGAGGTAGGAGGGCAGCATGCGCCAGGCTTCCGCCGACTGCTCCAGATCCCGGCCGAGCCTGGCGAGGAGGCCCGCACTCTCGCGTAGCCGGCGCTCCGCCTCGGCGGCGGCGCGGCGGACGAGACCCGGGATCACGGTCATGGCGCTCCCTTCACGAACCGCTCGAATCGGCCTCCTTAAACTCTAGGCGAAAAGCCCCTGAATAGTGGGCGAACCAGGGCGTTCAGCGGGCGGTGCGCGCGTGTTTGCGGACGGCCGCCGGACGGGCCGCGTGCCGCGGCGGCGGCCCGCTGCACGTGCACAGGCCGCGCCGCACGATGAGCCAGGCCCGCTCGGCGGTGTAGTCGGCCCGGCTCAAGGCCGGGCGGACGCGGTGACAGGTCAGGCAGAGCATGCTTCGTTCGTCCTCCCCGTGCGGCCGGTGGCCCGCCGTTCCGCTTGCGACCCCCCGGACGCGTCGGAACGGCGGACCCCCCGAAGGCCGGCCTGGCGGCTCCCGGCGCGGCCACGGTACGCATTCTCAGGTTGCATGCACGTTGCGATGATTCGGTCACGCACGGTGCGCGATTCGGGTTGGCGAGATACTCCGAATCGGTTGCGCCTCCCCGGCCGTTCGCCGATCCTCAGACGGGCCGGTGTCCGGCACGCGGAGGGGGAGCGGGCCGTATCCGGCGAGGTCGCGAGAGCCCTGCACGTCGAAAGCCGTCCGCCGAGACCCGGCCGTGCGGTCCAGCCGAGAACGAAGAGGGTTCCCATGGTGGTGCGCAAACCGGTGGCCGTGCGGCCGCCGATCTCCGAGTCGTGGCGGCGCTCCCGGGACGCGGGCGTCGATGCGGCGGTGGAGGCGGCGCCGCTGGTGTTCGACCGGGACGCGCTCGCCGACGCCCGCGCCGCCCACCCCCTCGCACGGCACCTGCCGATGCTGGAGGAGCTGCTGCGGCGCGTCGCCGACGAGACCGAGCACCTCATGGTGATCACCGACGCCGCGGGGCACGTGCTGTGGACGCAGGGCCCGCCCGCCGCGCGCCGCGACGCCGAGGCGATCGGGCTGGCCGAGGGGTTCCGGTGGTCGGAGGACGCCGTCGGCACCAACGGCATCGGCACCGCGCTGGCGGCCGGGCGGCCCGAGTACGTGTACGCCTCCGAGCACGTCGCGCACGTCCTGCACCGCTGGTCGTGCGCCGGCGCGCCGATCACCGACCCCGACTCGGGACGGGTGGTCGGCTGCATCGACGTCAGTGCGACCGTGCGGGCGCTGCACCCGGCGACGGTCGCGCTCGTCGCCGCCGCCGCGCGGCTCGCCGAGTCGCGGCTGGAGAACGAGATGCGCCGCCGGGACGAGCGGCTGCGCGAGCGGCTCCTGCCGCACCTGCGGGACGCGGGCGTGCTCGTCACCGCGACCGGCCGGATCCTCGCGACCCCGGCCGGCCGGTACCCGGAGAGCTGGCGGGGGCGGCGCGTCGGCGTCCCCGGGCCGGGCCGGACGCTCACGCTGCCCGACGGCCGGACCGCCGTCGCCGAACCGCTCGGCGAGGCGTTCCTGCTGCGCCCGGCGCCCGCGCGGGGGTGGCCGGGTGCGCGCCCGCTGCTGCGCGGGGAGCGCCCGGCGGCGGACGCGGCCAGGTTCACCGCCGGTGAGGGTCCGCTGCTGACACTGTCCTTCCTCGGGGAGGACCGCCCGTTCGCGCACCTGGACGGGCGTCCCGTCCTGCTCGCGCTGCGGCACGCCGAGATCCTCGCCGCGCTCGCCCTGCAGCCCCGGGGGCTGACCGGGGACGGGCTCGCGCTGTGCCTGTACGGCGAGGACGGCAGCCCCGCGTCCGTCCGGCCCGAGATCCACCGGCTGCGCCAGCAGCTCGGCGGCGTCGTCCGGGCCCGCCCCTACCGGCTCGGGTGCGCGGTCGAGGCCGACTTCCTCACCGTGCGGCGGATGCTGGACGAGGGCGACGCCGCCGGGGCCGTGCGGCTGTACACCGGCGAGCTGCTGCCCCGCTCCGACGCGCCCGCGGTCCGCGCCGAGCGCGACGAGCTGGCGGTGCGGGTGCGACGGCTGGCGCTCGACCGGGGCGGCGCCGACGTGCTGTGGACCTACGCGCAGACCGAGCCGGGCCGCGCCGACCTGGAGGTGCTGGAGCGGCTCCGCGACGTCCTGCCGCCGGGTGATCCGCGGCTGGCCGCGGTCGCCTCGCGCCGTGAACGCCTCCTGGACGGCGAGGCGTAGCGGGTCAGCCGTCCTCGCCGGCCAGGTGGGCGCTGTCGTTGTAGGCCACGGCCTGCAGGCCCGAGCCGTTGCGCCGCCACCGGGTCACCGAGGCGTTGCCGATCGACTCCTCCTGGATCTTCATGATCTCCTGCTCGGTCAGCTCCTCGACCAGGTAGCGGGTCACCGCGACGATCGCGTCGTGCGTGACGACCAGCACCCGCCCGCCGGGGGCCGCGGCGTCCAGGTCGCGGTAGAAGCTGCGCAGCCGCAGCGCCAGGTCGGCCCACGACTCGCCGCCGGGCGGCCGGTAGTAGAACTTGCCGAGGTGCCGCTGCCGCTCGGCCTCCTCGGGGAACCGGCGCTCGACGCCGGCGCCGGTGAGGCCCTGCAGGACGCCCTGCTCGCGGTCGCGGAGCCGCTCGTCCACCTTCGGCCGCAGCCCGTCCGGGTCGTCCGGGTCGGCGTAGGGCGTCTGGGCGAGGGCGATCCGCGCGGTGTCCAGGGCGCGCAGATAGGGGGAGGAGACGACCAGCGTCGGGCGCTCGTCTGCGGGGAGCGCGGCGAGCCAGCGGCCGAACCGCGCCGCCTGGGCGCGGCCGGTGTCCGACAGCGGGATGTCGGCGTCCCGTTCGGGGATGCCGGCGTCCTCGGCGTCGGTGCCCGCCACGGCCTGGTAGGCGAGGTTGCCCGTGCTCTCGCCGTGCCGGGTCAGGGTCAGCCAATGCAGCGCGTCCACGCCCGACATGCTGCCATGCCCCCGGAGGCGCCGGGCACGGTGCCGCCGTGCTCTACACGCGGTAGTACTCTCGTGCCGTGACGAACGGCCTCACCGTAGTGATCATCGTGGCGGCGCTGCTCGCGGCCGGCTACGCGCTGGTGGCGGCGCTGCGCAACCGGGCGATGGACCTCGGGCAGCTGGTCGCGCTCGGCGTGCTGGAGGTCCTGCTGGCGGTGCAGGCCGTGGTCGGGTTCGGCAAGCTCTCGGGGGACGAGGGGCCCGAAAGCCAGGCCACCTTCGTCGGCTACCTGCTCGCCTGCCTGCTGATCCCGCTCGCGGGCGCCGGGTGGGGGCTGCTGGAGCGCACCCGGTGGGGCTCCGGCGTGATCGTCATCGCCGGGCTGGGCGTCGCCGTCATGGTCGTCCGGCTCGACCAGCTTTGGAGTGGAACCGGTGGCTGACCGCGACCCGGGCGACCCGGGCGACGCCGCGCGGCCCGGCTCAGAACGGCGGGACCCGGCGCGGCGCGACTCCGGAGAGCGGCGCGGCGGGGCCCGTGCGGACGGCGGCGCCCGCGCCGGCGCCGGCGTCCGCACGGGCGGCACCTCCCCGTCCGGCGCCGCCCCGTCCGGCACGGCCGGCGGGCCGGGACGGGTGCTGGTCGCCGTCTACGGGATCTTCGCGCTCGCGGCCGGTGCGCGCGCGGGCGTGCAGATCGCCACCAGGTTCGACGAGGCACCGCTGGCCTACGCCCTGTCGGCGTTCGCGGCGGTCGTCTACGCCGTGGCGACGGTCGCGCTGGGCCTGGGCGGCCGGACGGCGTTCCGGGTCGCCGTCGCAGCCTGCGCCATCGAGCTGGCGGGGGTGCTGATCGTGGGGACGCTGAGCCTCGCCGACGCCGCCGCGTTCCCCGACGAGACCGTCTGGTCCGCCTACGGGCGCGGTTACGGGTTCGTCCCGCTGGTGCTGCCGGTCGTGGGCCTGCTGTGGTTGCGCCGCACCGCCCGCATGGGTGGCGGGCCCGAAGCGGGCGGTGGGCGCCCTGTGAGCGGCGGCGTGTGAGCCCTCCGGCCACAGGTGTCGGGTGAACCGGGGCGGGGCGGTCACGCCGCGGCCGCGGGGGGCGTGCTGCGTCCGCCGATGGGCAGCGCGCGGACGGCGGCCCTGGTGATCGCCTCGACCTCGTCGGGGGAGTAGTTCGCGGTGGGGTTGCGGCTCATCCAGCGGACCAGCTTCAGCGGCGGCGCGAACACGATGCCGTCGGCGGCGAAGGGCGCCTTGGCGAGCTTGCCGCCGTGCACGGCCAGTACCGGCGTCACCTTCACCGGGACCTCCGAGACCTGCGAGATCATCTCGGCGGCGGCGCCGGCGCGCGCGGTGAGCCCGCGGACCAGCGCGGACTGGGTCCGGCCGTCGATGAACAGCCGGTCGCCGTGCGGGGAGATCTCCGCGTCCGGCTGCCACGCCTCGTTGTGCACCAGCCACACCCCGCCCGGCCCGAACACCAGCTGGTCGGCCTGCCCGTGCCCGGGGACCGTCCGCTCGTACAGCACGCGGTGGCCGCGCCGCTCCAGGGTGTGGCGCAGCAGCCGGCCCATCCGCCGGTCGCCGCGCAGCCCGCGGCGCCACACACCGGCAGCGTGGTAAACGCGCCAATGGGCGAACGCGTCCGCGGCCGCGACCAGCACCGCCATCGCGATTCCGAAAACGGCGTTGACGAGCAGTCCGCACAGGAGGAGCGTCGCCGCCGCCAGAATTGCGCGGGTCCGCAGCCGGCCCTTTCGGCCGCGTTGCCAGAGGTCCTCGTATACCGCCTGGGGCGAACCACCGGTGAACGCGGCCCGGTCCCTGAGGTAGATGGAGCTTCCGATCATGAGACCCTCCCAGCACCCTGCGATGACGGCTTCATTATGGGGATGGGGACGGCATTGTCGCCACACTTTTCAAGGTGACGTGCGTCAAACCCGAAAGCAAGTGACGATGCGGGAAGCATTCCCTATCCGCCGTTCTGTGGGAGGTTGCGGAGGCGATTCCCGGGGAGAACTCAGACATCGCACCAGGAATGGCTGAAAGGCGCGGTGCAACTTCCATCGCAACGCTCGGAGCCTTTTTCATTTCGGTTGCGATTCCGGTACGGACGATCACCGAACGCACCGAAACGGACCGGGCGGCCCGGTGCGGCCCGGTGCGGGCACACTTGTCGGATGCACATCAGCGACGCCGAGGGCCTTCCCGTCCGGGACGCCGTCCCGGCCCTGCGCGCGGCACTGGACGAGCGCGGCGCGGCCGTGCTGGCGGCGCCGCCCGGCACCGGGAAGACGACCCTGGTGCCGCTCGCGCTCGCTGGGCTCGCGCTCGGCGGCCCGCCCGCGGCGGGGAAGGTGCTCGTCCTGGAGCCGCGCCGCCTGGCCGCCCGCGCCGCGGCCCGCCGCATGGCGTGGCTGCTCGGCGAGCGGGTCGGCGGACGCGTCGGCCTCACCGTCCGCGGCGACAGCCGTCCCGGCACGCACGTCGAGGTCGTCACGACCGGGGTCGTGCTGCGGCGCCTCCAGGCGGACCCGGAGCTCGCGGACGTCGGCACGGTCATCCTCGACGAGTGCCACGAGCGGCACCTGGACGCCGACACCGCGCTGGCGTTCCTGCTGGACGTCCGCGCGGCGCTGCGCCCCGGCCTGCGCGTGGTCGCCGCGTCCGCGACCGCCGACACCGGCCCGTGGGCACGCCTGCTCGGGGACGCGCCCGTGGTGGAGACCCCGGCCGCGCTGCACCCCGTCGAGACGGTCTGGGCGCCGCCGCCGCGCCCCGTCGCGCCGCCGCACGGCATGCGGGTCGACCCGGCGCTCCTCGGGCACGTCGCCGCGACGGTGCGCCGCGCCCTCGCCGAGCGGGACGGCGACGTCCTGTGCTTCCTCCCCGGCGCCGGGGAGATCGCCCGCGTCGCGGGCATGCTCGGCGGCGTCCGGGCCGAGGTCCTGCAGGTGCACGGGCAGGCGCCGCCGGCGGTGCAGGACGCGGTGCTCGCCCCGTCCGGCCGCCGCCGCGTCGTCCTCGCCACCTCCGTCGCCGAGTCGAGCCTCACCGTCCCCGGCGTCCGGACGGTGGTGGACGGCGGCCTCGCCCGCGAGCCCCGCACCGACCACGCCCGCGGCCTCGGCGCCCTGACGACCGTCCGCGCGTCCCGCGCCACCGCCGGCCAGCGGGCGGGGCGCGCCGGACGCGAGGCCCCCGGCACCGTGTACCGCTGCTGGACCGAGGCCGAGCACGAGCGCCTGCCCGCCCG
>NZ_SMKM01000032.1 GCF_004348665.1 Actinomadura sp. GC306
CCCTCGCGCCCCCTCACCATTCGAAACGCCCGCCCGAAGCTCACACATGATGCGCTAGTGATGACGCCGCCCGCTGGAACTCGGATGACTTCCGGGAACCGAAATTTCACTCACGGCAACATGTGGCCGACGGCTTGACGCGCCGAGGCAGACGTCCTCGCGTTAAGCGATCGCTGTGCTGAGCGGTGACCGCGGGCAGCGCCGCCCGGAGCGATGGCGCCGTTTCCGCCGCCCGCCGCGCCCGTGATGGGGCCGCCTCCGGCTCCGGCCGTCCCTCGTGCGGCCGGGTGATCAGGGGCGGCCTCTCAGGCGTTTGCTCCGAATAGATCTTGGGCATCTGGACGTGACCGCATCCGAGCAGACCGGCTCCCACCCCCAAGAGGTCATCTCGTATGAACGCACTCCCCCTGATGCTGATCGGGCTCGCGATGTTCGCGGGCGGATACGTCCTCTACTCGAAGTTCCTGGGCGACCGGGTCTACAGGCTCGACGCCTCGTTCAAGACGCCCGCGCACGAGTTGCGGGACGGGGTCGACTACGTCCCGACCAACAAGTTCGTGCTGTGGGGTCACCACTTCACGTCGGTAGCGGGCGCGGCGCCGATCGTCGGGCCCGCGGTCGCCGTTATCTGGGGCTGGCTGCCCGCGTTCCTGTGGGTCACGGTCGGCACGGTCTTCTTCGCGGGGATGCACGACCTGGGCGCCCTGTGGGCCTCGGCGCGCAACAAGGGCCGCTCGATCGGCACGCTCTCCGGCCGCTACATCGGGCGGCGGGGCGCGAACCTGTTCCTCGTCGTGATCTTCCTGCTGCTGCTGATGGTGATCGCGGCGTTCGCGGTGGTCATCAAGGATCTGCTGATCGCCACCCCCTCGGTCGTGATCCCGGCCTGGGGCGCGATCGTGGTGGCGCTGGTGGTCGGTCAGGCGGTCTACCGCTTCAAGATGAACCTCGCGCTGGTCACCGTGGTCGGTGTCGCGGTGCTCTACGCCCTGATCTTCCTCGGGGACGCGGTGCCGGTGGAACTGCCCGACCCGTTCCTGGGCATGTCCCCGGCGACCTTCTGGATCGTCGCCCTGTTCCTCTACGCCGGCATCGCCTCGCTGCTGCCCGTGTGGGTGCTGCTCCAGCCGCGTGACTACATCAACGGCGTGCAGCTCTTCGTCGGGCTCGGCATCCTGTTCGCCGGGGTGCTGCTGAGCGCCCCCGCGATCGTCGCCCCGGCCGTCAACGACGCGGTGCCCGCGGGCACGCCGGACCTGATGCCGCTGCTGTTCGTCACCATCGCGTGCGGTGCGATCTCCGGGTTCCACGGCATGGTGTCCTCGGGCACCAGCTCGAAGCAGCTCGACAAGGAGACGGACGCCCGCTTCGTCGGCTACTTCGGCGCGGTGGGCGAGGGCATGCTCGCGCTCGGCGCGATCATCGCGACCGTCGCCGGCTTCCGGACCGTGGCCGACTGGGAGGCCGTCTACGGCGCCTTCGGCGAGGCGGGCGTCGGAGCGTTCGTCGACGGCGGGGGCGCGATCGTCAAGGACGGCCTGGGGCTGCCGGCCTCGGTGAGCGCGACGGTCCTCGCGACGATGGCGGTCCTGTTCGCGGCCACCACGATGGACACCGCCGTGCGCCTGCTGCGCTTCGTCGTCCAGGAGGCCGGCGAGGTCGCCAAGGTGAAGATCGGCAACGGGGTCGCCACCCTCGTCGTGCTCGTCATCGGGATGGGGCTCACCTTCAGCCAGGGCTCGGACGGGGCCGGCGGCCTGCGGATCTGGCCGCTGTTCGGCACCAGCAACCAGCTGCTGGCCGCGCTGACGCTGTCGATCATCGTGGTCATGCTGCTCCGCAAGCGGCGCAACCCGGTGCCCGTGCTGGTGCCGCTCGCGATCGTCTTCGTGATGTCGTTCTGGGCGGCGATCGTGCAGCTCGGCGACTTCTACGACGAAGGCGACTGGCTGCTGCTGGCCATCGACGTCGTCATCATCGTCGCCGCCGTGTGGGTCGCCTTCGAGGCGGTCGTCGCGATGCGCCGGGCGTCCCGGGAACCGCCGGAGGCCCCCGACGCCGACCTGAAGGATGTCGAGGCGAAGGCGTGACGTCCCGCTGGGCTTCGTTCCGGGCCGGGCTGGAGGAGTTCTACGCCGGTCCCTACCGGCGCACCTTCGCCCGCGCCCGGCGCGAGGAGGACGATTTCTTCCGGATGGTCGTCCTAGCGGAGGCGCTGGGTGTGCCCGACCCGGCCGCGTACTACACGGCCGAGCTCATGCCCGCCCTTTATGAGGACTTCCATACCTGGCACCGGCGGATGGGCATGGAGCGTTCGCCGCTGGAGCATGTCGGGTGCTGCTAGACCTCGTTGCGGAGCGCCGGGTCGTCTTTGTGGGCGGCAAGGGCGGGGTCGGTAAGACGTCCATCGCGGCGGCGCTCGCCCTTGGCCGTGCCGGGGCGGGTGGCCGGGTGCTGCTTGTTTCTACGGATCCCGCCCATAGCCTCGGCCACCTGTGGGGGCGCCAGGTGGGGGACGAGCCCGTGCGCCTCGTCGGGTTCGGGACGACGACGGGTCACGTTGACGGGCTGGAGATCGACCCGGAGCGGACGGTCGAGCGGCACCTGTCCGCCGTCGCCGGGACGATGCGGCGCCTGCTCCCCGAGCGGATGCACGGGCCGGCCGCCCGGCACCTGGAGCTGGCCCGGCAGGCGCCCGGCACCCACGAGTCGGCGGTGCTGGAGCGGGTCGCCGAGACGGTGGAGCTCGGGGACGAGGCGTACGACCTGGTCGTCTTCGACACCGCCCCGTCCGGCCACACGCTGCGGCTGCTCTCACTGCCCGAGCAGCTGACCGCCTGGTCGGAGACCCTGCTCGCCAACCGCGACCGGTCCGACCGGTTCGGCGCCGCCGTGCGCGGTCTCGGCGGCGGCGCGGAAACCGACCGGGACGCCGAGCTGCGCCGGATCCTCGTCCGCCGGCGCGATCGCTTCTCCCGGCTGCGCGACGTGGTGACCGACCCGGCGCGGACCGGCTTCGTGATCGTGCTGACCGCCGAAGTGCTGCCGATCGCGGAGACCATGGAGGTGTACGAGAAGCTCACCGGGCTGGGTGTCGACGTGACCGCCCTCGTCGCCAACCGCCGTTCGCCGGGGGACGCCGGGGAACTGCTCGCCCGGAGCCGGAAGCAGGAGGACGAGCACCTCGTCCGGCTGCGGCGGCGGATCCCGGACGTGCCGCTGCTCGACGTGCCGCTGCTGCCGGGGGACCTGGTGGGGACGGAGGCCCTCGCCGCCCTGGCCGACCGGCTCGGGCCGTCCCCTCCCTGACGCTCCCCTGTGGCTGTGCTGACTCGGCGTATCCTTCGTGCGTGGAACTGCGCTTCGGGACGCGCCAATCCGACTCGCCGTGGGTCGGCACCGTCTGGACCTGCACGAGCGAGCAGGTCACGGAGATGACGTCCGTGGCCGGGGTGCGCTGGGGTCTGGTGTTCTGGAGGCAGGACGGCCGGGCGTACGCGAGCATCACCGGCCCCGGGACCCGGGCCGGCACGGCGCCGGTACCGGAGGGCGCGGTCTTCACCGGCATCGACTTCGCGGTGGGCACCTCGCTGCGGGCCATGCCGATGCCCGCGCTGGTCGACGGCGGTGTGGAGCTCCCCGACACCACGCGCCGGACGTTCCGGCTGGACGGCGCGCGCTGGGAGATTCCCGGCCCCGACGACGCCGAGGCCCTGGTCGAACGGCTCGTCCGGGCCGGGATCGTGGTCGGTGACCCGCTCGTCGCCGGGGTGCTGCGGGGGCACCGGCCGGACGTCTCGGAGCGCACGGTCGAACGCCGGTTCCGCGCCGTGACCGGGCTGACGCGGGGCGCCGTCCGGCAGATCGAGCGGGCCCGCACGGCGGCGGGGCGGCTGGCCGCCGGCGAACCGGCCGCCGACGTCGCCGCCGGGCTCGGCTACTTCGACGAGCCGCACCTGGCCCGGGCGCTGCGCTCCTACGTCGGACGCACCGCCGGGCAGCTGCGTCAGGGCACCGGCGGCGCGATCGGCCTCGACCTGGCTCAGCGTTCGACGTCGTAGACCAGCTTCAGGATCCCGTTCGGGTAGCTGTCCGTCTCGCGGAGCTTCAGCATGTACTTGTCGCGGTCGGCCCGTCCGAACAGGCTCTTCCCGGCACCGAGCAGCACGGGGAAGACCAGCAGGTTGTACTGGTCGATCAGGCCCGCGTCCGACAGCCGCCGGGCCAGGTCCGCGCTCCCGTGGACGAAGATCGCACCGCCCTCACCCTCCTTCAGCGCGGCGACGTCCTCGGTCGAGCGCAGGATCGTCGTCGGGCCCCACCCGTCGACGAGGGCGTCCTCGGACAGCGTGCTCGACACCACGTACTTGGGCAGTTCCTTGTAGTCGGCGTGGTCCGCCGAGTCGGGCCAGGTCGTCGCGAACGCCTCGTAGCTGCGGCGGCCGAACATCAGCGCCGTCGTGTCGGCGAGCTCTTCGGCCTTCAGCGTCCAGGCTTCCGGGACGAATTCAAGGTCCTTGAACACCCAGCCGCCGCTGCGGTGGTCCTCCCCCGGCCCTCCGCCGGGCGAGTCCACGACTCCGTCGAGCGACATGAAACCGGTGTAGACGAGGTTGCGCACTGGAACGTTCTCCTCACGATCGGACGAGCTGCCCGGCTCACATTAGACAGCGGACGCGGCCCCGTCTTGGACGAAATCGACACCGGTTCGGCTGTCGTTCACGTCAAGGCGCTGTCTTGTGGCGGCAGGGCCGAATATGCGGCACCTCTGTGCCCTCCGGCCGCCGCCGCATACGGTCTCCTGCCGGTGTTGTCGCTGTGTCGGTGCCGCGCGGCATAGTGCCGCGTATGTTCAGCGGACTACACGACATCGACTGGTCGTCAATGGAGCATGCGTACGGTTCGGCCGACGAGGTCCCGGCCCTCCTGCTGGCGCTGCGTTCCTCGGACGCGGAGGAGCGGCGGAAGGCTCTTGGCAGGTTCTACGGCGCGGTCCATCACCAGGGCGATGTGTACCCGTGCACGACGGCGAGCCTTCCGTTCCTGTTCGAGCTGGCCGATGACGTCACGACGCCTGACCGGGCCGACATCGTTGAGTTGCTGGTGAGCATCGGCTCAGAGGCCCACGGTCGCTGCGACGGGCCGTACGACGGGTCCGAATCCCACGTCGAAGCGGTTGCGGCCATGCGCAGCCGTGCTGAGACGCTCATCAGGTTCGCCGGCGATCCCGATGTCCGCGTACGCCGAGCCGTGATCCCCGGGCTCGGGTTGTTCATCGACGACGTCGACCGGGCTTCGGCAGTGCTGCGTGATCGGCTGTCGGCCGAGCCGAGCATCGTCGAGCAGTTGCTGGTCGTTGAGGCGATGGCGACCCTGGCCCTGCGCTTGCCGGAGCGTGCCGAGGCCCAGGCGATGACGGCGTTCGCCAAGCTCGCCGCCGACCGTGCGGCATCCCCTCAGATCAGGCTCGCGGCCGTGGTCCAACGAGCGCGCTGCGCGCCCGACCATATAAGTGATGACACGATTGCGACCGCGATCGGCCTGCTGCGCGAGATGGACGAAGCCGCAGTGCCGGCCGAAGCATGGTGCGACCCGCATCGCCCGACGGGCTCAACAGGCTTCGGAGACGGAGCGCCACCGCAGATTGTCGCCGCTTTCGAGGACCTCGAACGCCGCAGTCGGATTCACTCGCCAACCACGGATCTCCTGCGCAGCTTCCACTGGACCTTGGCGGCAAAGGTTCCGCAGCGCACGACGCTTCTCGCCGAGCAGCTGCGCAGCCACGATCCCGGCGCCCGTCTGGACGCCATCCGGATCAGCGCCGACCTCATGAAGTCATGGCGCGGTGACCACACACGGCTCATAACTCTCGTCGCCGAACACCTCGACGCGTCCCACGAGGAAGTCGCCGCGGAGGCGGCGGCCGCGTTGAACGCCTGCCATGCGATCGCCGAACCGGCACGCGAGGCCCTGGCCGCACACGTCGCCGCGCAGTACGCCGCGTACGGGCCGGACGTCTGGCTCACGCCCCAGGTCCACCTGCGCAGAAGTCACCAAGAGGCCGTCCAAGCGCTGGCCCGTCTCGGCGACGAGCGAGCGTTGCCGAGCATCCTCACCGCCCTGGACGGCGGCAACGACGCCTGGCGGGCGGCACAGGTCGCTGGAGCACTCCCGCAAGCCGCCGACCAATTGGTGCCCCGTTTGTGCGACCACTTGAGGAGTCTCGACCTCACCCAGAGTCTGTGGGAGATGAGCGCGCGCTCTGACCTGTCGGCGCTGACCGCCCTCGCCGACGACAGCGCCATCGGCGCGATCACCGAGACGCTGGCCACGGCAGTGGCTCATGAGCTGTGGTCTGTCGCGTGCTCGGCCTTGGAGGCGTTGAGGGCTCTCGGACCGTCAGCGGCTCCCGCCCTGCGAACGATCCGGTCCCTGATCACGGCGTCCGACGCCCAGGTGCGTCCGGCCGCCGTTGCCGCGCTGTGGGCCATCACCGGAGACCCGGACGAAGTCATGCGGCCGTTGCTCAACCTGCTCGACGACTCCGCCCCGTACCGGATCGGGGAGGCGGCCACCGTCCTCGCCGAGATCGGCCCTCCCGCGCCAGAAGCACTGCCTCGCCTACGGGACCTGCTGACCCACGACTACGAATGGGTCCGAGTTCCCTGCGCGGCCGCCCTCTGGGAAATCGGCGGCGATGCCGAAGCGTCAGCCGTCCTGGACACGCTCCTTCAAGCCTGGGAGCAGAACTCTGCGACCGCCAACGAGGTCGTTGCCTGCTTGGACCGCATGGGCCCCGCCGCAAGACCCGCTCTGCCCCAACTCCGCTCCGAACTGCACCAGCCCCAGCGTCGCGGCATGTACAACAGCATCGACAACGACGAAAAGCTGCAAGAGACCAGCCGCACCCTCGTCGAACGGCTGACCGCGAATTGAGCAACTCAGGCGACGCGCGGGAGTCGGAGATCAGTCTCTGAACTCCTGGTCGGCATCCGGCATTCTTGTACGCCGGTCGACCGTTCGAGCTCGCTGATCATGTCGTCCCGTTCGCGGTCTCCGGTGCTCGTGCCGACAGCATGCGGAGCACCGCATCGTCGTCCTCGGCGCCGGCCATGCCGGGGCCTACGTGCCCGGGAACCTGGCCCGTCGGCTGTCGCCGGTGGACACCGAGATCACCGCGGTCAAACGCCGTGCCGCACTTCGTCCAGCGGCAGCGGCTGAACCAGCTGGCGGCCGGGCTGGAGGTCGCGGCGCCGCCGCTCACCGACGTCTTCGCGGTGCGGCGACGGTACTGTCCTGGCGTCCGACGCGACCGTGTGGACGGCCGGGTTCGCGGTCCTCTCTCGTG
This sequence comes from Actinomadura sp. GC306, assembly GCF_004348665.1. GTDB lineage: Bacteria > Actinomycetota > Actinomycetes > Streptosporangiales > Streptosporangiaceae > Spirillospora. The sequence goes on from NZ_SMKM01000032.1 coordinate 7,349, forward strand.
GGCTGGACGGTGACGTGGCGTGGGCGGGCTCGGGCTTTTGCCGAGCCCGCCCACCTTGGGTCGGGTGGGTGGTTGTCAGCGCTGCAGGGTCAGCAGGCCCGGGCGGTAGGGCAGGAGGCCGTAGTCGCCGCCCGAGTTGGGGCTGCGGCCCTGGTAGAGGAGTTGCAGGTTGCAGGGGTCGACGGTGAAGGTCTGGTCGGCGCTTGCGCGGATCAGTTCGCCGTGGCTGATGTCGTTGGTCCAGGTGGCGCCGCTGTTGGCCTTGCCGGCGAAGGGGTTGCTCTCGCTGGTGGCCTGCGGTGTCCACGAACCGTTCAGGCTGGTGGACGTGAACGAGCGGAAGTAGCGGCCCTGGGAGCCGATCGCCTCGACGAGCATCAGGTAGCGGTTCTGGTCCTTGAGCTTGTAGACCTGAACGCCTTCGAACAGGTTGTTCGTCGAATCGCTCATGATCACTGTGGAGGACGAGCCGAAGCTGCCCGGGAAGTTCCCGATCGGCATGCTGGCCCGGTAGATCCTGCCGTTGTCACCGGCGAAGAACAGGTACATGTTGTTGCTGTCGCCGATGACCGTCTGGTCGATGGGGCCGGTCCCGGAATTGCTGATGCTCCCGGAGAAGAGCACCTGCTCCGATGACCAGCCGTTCGGGTTGGTGGGGTCGCTGGACGTCCGGTAGGAGAAGGCGGTGCTGCCCCACTGGTAGGCGAGCACCCAGATGTTCCTCGGTGCGAAGTAGAAGAGCGTGGGCGCGACGGTGGAATTCGACATCGCGTTCTGGCTGGCCGAGGCCATCTCCGACCAGTTGGAGAACAGGCCGAAGTTCATCGAGCCCCATCTCGTCCCCGTGTCGTGCGTTGTCGCGTAGACGAGATGCCGGCCGTTGTAGGGGGCGACGGTGAAGTCCTTGAGCGAGACCCATCCCGACCTGGGCTGGGCCAATGGACCTGTTGACGACCAGCGGTATGTCGACGGAAGGTCGCAGTTCGGAGTGGGTTCGCCACCGCCGACCTCGACGAGCCGCCATTGCTGGTTGGCCCCGCCCCAGTCGTCGTACTGGACGATGTTCGCGCCGTCGGCGGTAGAGCCGCCCTGTACTTCCAGGGCCTTGTTGCTGTGGCGCGAGATGAGCCTGACGTGGCCGTCTGAGCTGTCGGCCAGGCGCCATTGCTGGTTGGTGCCGTTCAGGTCGGTCCATTGGACGATCGAGCCGCCGTTGGCGGTGGAGAAGTTGTAGACGTCCAGCACCTTGCCGGAGTGGCGGGACTTGAGGCGGTAGTAACCGCCGCCGGAGTCGACGAACTGCCACTGCTGCTGGTTCTGGTCGTTCCTCGCCCACTGGGTGATGCGGGCGCCGTTGTCGGTCGCGAGGTTGTAGACGTCCAGGGCCTTGCCGCTGTTGCGGTTGACCAGGACGTACCACTTGTTCACATCCACTGTCGCGGCCTGGGCCGTCTGTGTGCTCAGTACGGACAGGAACACCGACAGCAGGAGCGATGCCAGCACTGCTGCACCGGTCCTCAGCATGAACTCTTCCCTTCGTCCTGCTTGTGTTAGCGCTAACATTTCCTGCCGAGCGGGGACCTCTCTCCATCGGGTGATCTGGGGGGTGGCGGTGGCCCGGAGTAAATAACAGCCGGTGCGACATCGTCAAGAACCCGTAGCCTTCGAAAAATTTCGAGCGTAAGCCACCTGCTAGAACGCATGCACAAGCCGACGAGCGGATCTCTTCGATGAAATGTTTTGAAACTATTGACGGGAACCGTTCGGCCTCTCACACTGAGTCCTCGACGCCCCGGTGGTGTGTGCGTTCCCGAGTGGAGCGCGGCGTCTGTCGCACGGCTGTGCCCGTGCTCCCACCCCTTCTTTGCTTCATGGAGGAAAACAGACGTGCGTACCAACGCCATGCCCAGAGCCCGGGCCCGCAGGCGGGCCCTCCTCGCCGGCGCCCTCGGGGTGTTCACCGCGGCCGCCGCTCTGGTGGCACCGTCCCAGGCCGCGGCCGCGGAGAGCACGCTGGGCGCCGCGGCGGCGCAGAGCGGACGCTACTTCGGCGCCGCCATCGCCTCCGGCAGGCTCAACGACTCGGTGTACACGACGATCGCGAACCGCGAGTTCAACTCGGTGACCGCCGAGAACGAGATGAAGATCGACGCCACCGAGCCCCAGCGCGGCCAGTTCAACTTCACCGCGGCCGACCGCATCTACAACTGGGCCGTCCAGAACGGCAAGGAGGTGCGCGGCCACACGCTGGCCTGGCACTCACAGCAGCCCGACTGGATGCGGAACCTCAGCGGCGGCGCGCTGCGCCAGGCCATGATCGACCACATCAACGGCGTCATGGCCCACTACCGGGGCAAGATCGTCCAGTGGGACGTCGTGAACGAGGCCTTCGAGGACGGCAACTCGGGCGCCCGCCGCGACTCCAACCTGCAGCGCACCGGCAACGACTGGATCGAGGTCGCCTTCCGCACCGCGCGCGCCGCCGACCCGTCCGCCAAGCTCTGCTACAACGACTACAACGTCGAGAACTGGAACTGGGCGAAGACCCAGGCCATGTACAACATGGTCCGCGACTTCAAGCAGCGCGGCGTGCCCATCGACTGCGTCGGCTTCCAGTCCCACTTCAACAGCGGCAGCCCGTACAACAGCAACTTCCGCACCACCCTGCAGAGCTTCGCCGCGCTCGGCGTGGACGTGGCCATCACCGAACTCGACATCCAGGGCGCCTCGCCCACGACCTACGCCAACGTGACCAACGACTGCCTGGCCGTCCCGCGGTGCCTCGGCATCACCGTCTGGGGTGTGCGCGACACCGACTCCTGGCGCTCCGAGCAGACACCGCTGCTGTTCGACGGCAACGGCAACAAGAAGGCGGCCTACACCGCGGTCCTGAACGCCCTCAACGGCGGCACCTCACCGAATCCGCCGGAGGGCGGGACGATCCGGGGCGTCGGTTCGGGCCGCTGCCTGGACGTGCCCAACGCCAGCACCAGCGACGGCACCCGGCTCCAGTTGTGGGACTGCCACGGCGGCACCAACCAGCAGTGGGAGCCCACCGACGCGGGTGAGCTCAGGGTCTACGGCAACAAGTGCCTGGACGCGGCCGGCACCGGCAACGGCGCCGGCGTCCAGATCTACAGCTGCTGGGGCGGCGACAACCAGAAGTGGCGCATCAACGCCGACGGGTCCATAGTCGGCGTCCAGTCCGGCCTGTGCCTGGACGCCGCCGGCTCCGGCAACGGCACCGCGATCCAGCTCTACTCCTGCTGGAACGGCGACAACCAACGCTGGACCCTCACCTGACCCACCGAAGCCGGTGCTCGACCTCCGTCATACGGACGGAGGTCGAGCACCGTCCCGGCCATCGACCTCGAAGTACCGCCCAACACGTCCGTGCCTCGCAAACGGTGTTGTTCAGCGCTCGTTGCCGGCACGCAACCAGTCGAGGTAGTCCGCGACCGCGCGCTCGGTGTCGTACTCGGGCTTGTAGCCGGTGTCGTGCTGGAGCCGGGTGATGTCGAGGTAGTTCTGCCGCGCGTCCCCTCCGGTGGGCAGGTCGACACGGGCGTCCGGCACGATCCGTTTGATCGCGGCGATGATCTCGGCGTTGGTCGTCGCGCGGCCGGACGCGACGTTGTACGTCCGGTGGTCGAGCCGGTCGGCGAGCTGGAGGAGCGCCATCGCCCGCGCGGTGTCCTTCACGTAGCAGAGGTCGAGCGAGTCTTCGGCGTACGCGGGCCCGGCGAGCGTGGACAGGTTCGGCTCAGTTCCGCGAACGGCGGCATGGACGAGTTCGGGAGCCGCGAAGAACAAGGCGCCGTGGGGGTCGCGCGGGCCCCAGGTGCCGGAGATGCGGTAGTTGACGACGTCGATGCCGGCGGTGTCGGCCAAGTGTCCGTTGAGTAGCTCCCCGATCTTCTTGAAGGTCGGGATCGGGTGGGCCGAGGCCATCGACAACGCCATGTCCTCGGTGAGCGGCCCCTCCCCGGCCCCGAGCGGACCATCGCCCGCAGCGCCGCCGTAGACACCGATCGTGCTGGCGACGCCCACCCGGTCGACATCCCACTCGCGCGCGACGTGCAGGACGTTGAACAGCCCGCCCAGTGCCTTGCGCGCCGCCTCGACAGGCTGCTCGGAGTCGGGCGGCCAGGGCATCGAACCCGCGAGGTGCAGGATGCCGGTGATCTCGTGGCGCTCGCCGATGTCGAGCAGCGCGTCCAGCTCGGTGACGTCGGCCCGCTCGACGACGACCTGTCCGCCTGCGAGCTCGGCCGGCACCTCGCCCGTCCGGCGCTGAACCAGCACGCAGCTCTCCCCGAGATCGAGCAGCGCGCGCACGGTATGGGAGCCGATGAACCCCAGACCTCCGGTGACCAGGATCATGACCGCACCCTTCTGTCGCCCTACTGATTATCAGTACTACTGACGATCAGGCTAGCGATAGAGTTCGTGCGTGTCTAGCAGTGATGGGCCGGGCCCCGAGCTGAGCAGGAATCTCGTCTACCTGCTCAAGCACGCGCACCTCCGGATGGCAGAGCTGACCGGCGACGCGGTGGCGCCGCACGGCATCGACGGCCGCGAGCTGGGCGTCCTGCTCTCCTTGACCGGCCGCGAACCGGCGTCCCAGCAGCAGGCGGCGCAGCGGCTGGGCATCGACCGCACCACCATGGTCGCGATGCTGGACGCCCTGGAGGGCAAAGGTCTGGTGTCACGCCACCCGCACGCGGAAGACCGCCGCCGCAACGTGGTCGAACTGACCGACGCCGGCCGAGAAACCCTCCACCTGGCCACCGAAGCCAACAACGCCGCCGAACGCGACTTCCTGGCCCCATTGACCCCGGAGGCCGCCGAACACCTGCGAACCGCCCTACAGAAGCTCGTCCTGCCCCCAGACGACTAGGCCGCGGCAAGGCGTCCGCTCATGCGGCGTTGGCGGGCGCCCTGTCGAGTACGGTCACGTTTTCAGTAGGTAGTCGACGGCGTCGGCGGCGGAGTAGTCGGGGCCTGTGGTGGCGGTCAGTTCGGCCAGGAAGTCCAGGTCTTGGCCGAGGGTGAGCAGGGGCGGTTCGGTGTAGCCGTCCGGGCGGTGTTGCGGGTGACCGACGTTGGCGACGAGGGCGTTGCACAGGCATCGGCGGCCTTTTGTGTCCTCGGCGGAGCCGCCCTTGCGGACGTATGCGTCGACGGGTTCGGCGGGGCACCGGAAGCCGACCGATCCGTCCGGCTTCGCGTAGGGAGTGCGCAGGTAGCTGAGGTCGCAGAGTCTGGAGCGCGCCTCGTAGACCTCGTCCTGCGCCAGGGTTCCGGGGAGGGCGGCGACCTTGAAGGGGAAGCCGGTCGGTGAGGCGTAGGGATCGTTGCGGACCTGGAGCGTGCCGTTCAGGGCTTCCCGGATGAGGCGTTGCCGCAGGTCGGGTGTGAGGCCGGATTCGCGGCACAGGGCGAAGACGCTGCCCGCCTGGATGCCGGTGGCGCCTGCGGAGCGCGCCTTGGTCAGGGCGCCGTTCCTGGCGTAGCCGCCGGCCATCCAGAACGGGAGGCCGAGCGCGGACACTTTGGCCGGGTCGATCCGGTCACGGTGGCCGTAGATCGGCTCGCCGGTGTCGTCCAGGCGCATTCGTCCGCGCGGTGGCGCGCTGTGGCCGCCCGCGGTCGCGGTTTCCAGGACGAATCCGTCCGGGCGGGTCAGTGGCGTCCGGTGCAGGTAGAGGGCCAGTACGGGTGAGGAGACGATCGCGAGGAACTGGGGACGCGGGGTTTTCGTGGTGGAACCGGTGAGGGAGGCCGGGTCGAACGTCAGGCGGCGGCCGGAGTCGTCGCCGGCGACGGTCACCGTCAGGTGTCCGGGGGAACCGGCGGCCAGGGCGTCCAGGAGGGCGGGGATCTCGCTGGGAATCCCGGCCCCCATCAGGACGTAGTCGACTCCGGCCAGCATCGCGCCGTAGGTGGCCGCCGGGGTGGCGAGCTGGATCTTCTCCAGGTAGTTGATCCCGACCCGGCCGTTGTGTCCCTGCTTGGCCAGCCAGACCTGGACGAAGTTCCCGGCGACGGTCAGCTCGTCGCGGGTCTGGTTCGGGAAGAGGCCGAGTTTCGGGACCGGCCGGTAGCGCCGTCCCGGTCCGAGGCCGCCGGGGACGTAGTAGCGCCGCATGATCCGCTCGGTCACGTCCGGCAGCGGGAAGGCGTCGAGCGCGCGGCGCAGGTGGCCGCCTTCGTCTCCGTCCTGCAGGCCGCGGGCGAGCAGGGCGTCCAGCGCCACCCCGGAGACGACGCCGAGCTGCCCGGTCCGGGCCACGGCGCGGGCGAGGCGCCAGCCGGACACGCCGGCGCCCATTCCTCCTTGGATGATGCGCGGTGGCGGGGGCTCAGACATGGGGGCGGAACACCTCGGGCATGGTCGGCCTTTCGCGGACGTGGGGCGCGTGCCCCGTCAGGCTTCCGGGTCGCCGAGGCGCTGCCAATGGGACCAAGGTCCCGCGTGCCGGTGCCGATCGGCCCCTCGTGGCCCGGTCGTCCGGTCGTGACAGTGGCAGGCGACGATCTACGGCGAAGGGACCCGGGCGATGCGCGACGCACGAGCGACGGTGAAGCCCATGAAGAACATCCGCTCGCCCCGCCATGAGGTGGCGGCGCGGCCGTTCATCGTGATCTGGGAGATCACGCGGGCGTGTCCGCTGGCCTGCCGGCACTGCCGCGCCGAGGCCCGGCCGGAGCGCGATCCCGGTGAGCTGAGCACCGCCGAGGCTTGTGAGCTGATGAGCCAGGTGGCGTCCTTCGGCAGCCCGCCGCCGCTGTTCGTCATGACCGGCGGCGACCCGTTCCAGCGGCCGGACCTGTTCGAGCTGGTCCGGCACGGCACGCGGATCGGGCTGCCGGTCGCGGTCTCCCCGTCCGGCACCCCGACCCTGACCGCCGAGAACCTCGCGGCGCTCAAGGAGGCGGGGGCGCGGGCGATCTCGCTGAGCCTGGACGGGTCCAACGCCGCCGTGCACGACGACTTCCGCGCCACCGAAGGTGTGTTCCGGTGGACGCTGGACGCCTGGCGCGCCGCGCGGGACCTCGGCCTCAAGGTGCAGATCAACACCACGGTGACCGGGCACAACCTCACCGACCTCCCGCAGATCGTCCGGCTGGTGCATGAGCTGGGCGCGCTCTCCTGGAGCGCCTTCCTGCTCGTGCCGACCGGGCGGGGACGGCTGCTGCCCGGCCTGGACGCGGCGCAGGTCGAGGACCTCCTCAACTTCGTCTACGACGCCGGGGACTTCGTCCCGTCCCGGACGACCGAGGCGCACCACTTCCGCCGGGTCATCATCCAGCGCGACATCCTCCGGGACCGCGGCGACGATCCGGTGGCCGTGCTCGGTCTGGGGCCCCTCTACGAGTCGCTGCACCGGGAGCTCATGGACCTCGGCCTGCCCAGACGCCGCGTCCGCCGCGCGCCGATGGACATCAACTCCGCACGCGGATTCGTCTTCGTCTCCCATCGGGGGTCGGTGCATCCCAGCGGGTTCCTGCCGGTGGGCGCCGGTGACGTGCGGGACACACCGCTGCCCGAGATCTACCGGAACTCCCCGCTGTTCACCGGCTTGCGTGATCCCGACCTGCTCAAGGGACGCTGCGGCGCGTGCGAGTTCCGGGTGGTCTGCGGCGGTTCGCGGTCGCGTGCGCTGGCCGTGTCCGGCGATTCCTACGGCGAAGAGCCGTGGTGCTCCTACGAGCCCGGTTCCTTCCCCTACCAGGACGCGCTGGCCGCCGCCGGAATGGTCGCCCCGGGCCGGTCGGCCGGCACGCCGGTCACCGGGTCCTGAGCGGCGGGATCGGCGGGACGTGCGGAGCGGAGCCGATCTCCTCGGCGGTCATCGTGAAGGTGTCGGGATAGTGGTCGCGGCTGGTCCGGCGGTCGGGCTCGGTGGTGCGCCAGCAGTACAGGCAGCGCTCGCATCGGAGCACCTCCCATATGCCGGGGTCGGGCGAGGCGAACAGCAGCCCGATCGTCCCGTGCGCGCACCGCGGGCAGTGCTGGGTCGACATCGGGGACTCCTTTCAGCGGCGGGCGGCGAGGTCGCGGAGGCGGACGAGCCACTCGGCGGCCTCCGGCAGGTCGCGGACCTGGGTCCGGTAGCCGCCGCGGTGGTCCGGGGACACGGGTGTGGTGGCGTCGATGACGAGCTTGTCGGTGATGCCGGGCATGGTGGCCTGCGGCGCCAGCCCCAGCACGGGCATGTTGGGCACCTGGATCAGGTCGCCCGCCGGGTTCATCTTGGTGGACAGCGCCCACATGACCTGCGGCAGGTCGAACGGGTCCACGTCCTCGTCCACGACGATGACCGTGGTGGCGTACCCGAGGCCGTGCGGGGTGCTCAGGACGCGCAGACCGACGGCCTTGGCGAAACCGCCGTAGCGGACGGCCGTGGCGACGATGACGACGAGCCCGTGCGTGTACATGGCGTTGACCGCGCGCACCTCCGGGAACTCGGCCTTGAGCTGCTGGTGCAGCGGGACGCAGGTGTTGGCCGCGATCAAGTAGTCGATCTCCGTCCACGGCATGCCGAGGTAGAGGTGCTCGAAGATCGCGTTCGTCCGGTGGGAGATCCGGTCGACGCGGATGACGGGCATGGCGCGCCCGCCCGAGTAGTGCCCGGTGAACTCGCCGAACGGCCCCTCGATCTCCCGTTCGCGCCCCTCGATGACGCCCTCGATCACCACCTCGGCGCCCCACGGGACGGGCAGCCCGGTCAGCGGCGCCTCGGCTATGGGGGCCGGCGCGCCGCGCAGGGCGCCGGCCAGCTCGTACTCGTTCTCGTCGTAGCGCATCGGGGTGGACGCGGCGATGGAGATGACGGGGTCGTTGCCGAGCGTGACGGCGACCGGCAGGTCCGCCCCGGCCTCCTCGGCCTTGCGGAGCTGCTGGGCGAGATCGTGCATCGGGACGGGCTGGATCGCCAGCCTGCGGGGCCCCTTCACCTGGATGCGGTAGATGCCGAGGTTCTGCTTGCCGACGTCATCGGGGTCGTCCGGGTCCCGGGAGACGACGGCGGCCTTGTCGATGTAGAAGCCGCCGTCGCCCTCGTTGAGGCGCACCAGCGGCAGCACCTCGAAGATGTTCGCCCGGTCGCCGTCCAGGACGTTCTCCGCCCAGGGCGGGTCGGCACGCCGTTCGGGCGCGACCGGGAACGTCTCCCAGCGGCGGCTGAACTCGCCCACCTGCTCCTTGACCCCGGTCTCTTTCGGCAGGCCGAGCGCGAGCGCGTGATTGGCCCACGAACCGTGCACGTTCATGGCTATGCGGGCGTCGGTGAATCCGGCGACGTTCTCGAAATAGAGGGCGGGGGCCGCATCGCCCATCCGGCAGACGGCGTTCGCCGCGGCGGCGATATCGGGTTCCGGCATCACCCGGTCGGTGACGCGCAGCAACTGCCCCTCTTTCGAGAGGGTCTCCAGGAATTCCCGGAGGTCGTCATACGGCATGGTCGACTCCTTGTGGCCGGACGGTCCGCCCCGTCTCACGGGCGGCCCGCATTCCCTCCCACCGGCGGATGGGAGCGGGCAGGTCGAACTGGTCCAGGACGCGGGCCGTGATATGACCGACGATGTCCTCGACCGTTTCCGGGTGGTTGTAGAAGGCGGGCACGGGCGGCACGATCCGCACCCCCATGCGGGCCAGGGCGAGCATGTTCTCCAGGTGGATCTCGCTGAGCGGCGTCTCCCGCGGGACGAGCACGAGCCGGCGCCGCTCCTTCAGCACCACGTCGGCGGCGCGGGCCACCAGCCCCTCGGCGTACCCGGCGCGGATCGCGGCCAGGGTCTTCATGGAGCACGGGACGACGACCATCCCGTCCGTGCGGAACGAACCGGACGAGATCGCCGCTCCCTGGTCTTCGGGCGCGTACACCGTGTCCGCGATGGCGGCCACGTCCCGCTCCGTCATCCCGGTCTCCAGCGCGATGGTGGCCCGCGCCCACCGCGACAGGACCACATGCGTCTCGACGTCCGGGAGCCGGGCGAGGGCCTCCAGCAGCCGGACGCCCAGTACCGCACCCGTCGCACCCGTCATTCCGACGATGAGTCGCACTTCCGCCGCTCCCTTGAGATGCCGGTCGTCCATTTGCCAAGACCGCGGATCACGTTAGCTCCGGGTGCGGTGAGCACAGTTATGGATCAAGGACTGCCGATGAAGAAAAACGGACAACCTCGACCGGCCGACATTCCGCGGATTCCGTACCGTCCGGCCGCGGGAATCCCGCCCGGTCTGGAGGTGCTGGATTTTCGCGGGCTTATCCAGCGTGCCCGGGGCCACCGCGTCGACATCTATGCTCCGCGACGTCCGGCATTCCACGAATTCATCACCGTGCGAAACGGAACGGTGCGCTGCACCACCGATCTCACCGAGCACCGGGTGCCCGCCGGCGGCTGGTTCTGGATGCGTCCGGGCCAGATCCACCGCTATATCGGCGGCCTCGCCGAAGCGGAGGGGACGGTGGTGCTGTTCACGCCGGACTTCCCGGATGCCGCCACCCGCAGGATCGTCGGGCTCGACCGGCGGGTGCACCACCGCCCGGTGACCCCCGCCGGCGTCCAGAAGGCGGCGCTGGACGGCGCCCTCCGGCTTCTGGAGGAGGAGCACGGCCGGCTCGGCGACCTGCCCCTCGAATCGCACATCGACGTCCTGCGCCATCTGCTCGCCGTCATCCTGCTCAGGCTGACCCACCTGAACGGGGGCCCCGGCGACCATGCCGCCGACAGCGAGGTGTTCCTGCGCTTCCAGCAGGCCGTCGGTGAGGACTACGCCACCAGCCACCGGGTCGCCGACTACGCGGCCCGCCTCGGCTACAGCGTCCGCACCCTGACCCGCGCCACCCGCACGGCGGCGGGATGCGGGGCCAAACGTTTCATCGACGACCGGATCCTGCTGGAGGCCAAGCGGCTGCTGTCCCACACCGACCTGCCGCCGTCCGCGGTCGGCGACCGGCTCGGCTTCACCCGCCCGACGGCGTTCAGCGCGTTCTTCCAGCAGCGGACCGGCCTGTGCCCCACGGCCTTCCGCGCCCGGTCGCGCGGCACCGATCCGTCGGGCGGACGGTGAGTGCGGTGCCGAACGTGCCGCTCGTCACATCCCGCACCACCGGCCCGTCCACCTGCGGTCACGCGGCCGTGGCGGGCCCTGTGGTGATCACCACACGGCTTAATCGGAGTCTTGAATTCCGATTTATCTATGATCAAGCCGTGCATCTGACTCAGTCGACCGACCTGGCGCTGCGCCTGCTGATGTTGCTGGGGACGCGGAACGAACGACGGTCTTCAGCGAAGCTGGCCGACGTTCTGAACGTCGCCCCGCAGCACATGGCGAAGATCGTGCAGCGGCTCCGGCGGCTCGGCTTCGTCAGGACGTCCCGCGGACGAGGCGGCGGAGTCCTCCTCGCCGAGGGGGTGCTCGACCGACCGGTCGGCGAGATCGTCCGGGCTCTGGAGGGGCCCGGCGAGGCCGTCGACTGCGATCACCCGCCCTGCCCGCTGCGCGGTGGCTGCCGCCTGCGCGGCGCACTGCGGACGGCGCAGGACGCATTCATCGCTTCCCTCAACACGCTGTCGCTGCGCGACCTGGTGGCCGACCCCTCCGGGCCGGTCCTGGTCTCGCTGGCATCACCGGCATCCGCCGCTCAATTCCCCCCAGAGGAAGGCATCTGATGCTCTCGTCCGATCACGCCGACATCGTGCGGGCCACGCTGCCCGCCGTCATGGACCACGGCACCGAGATCACCGGCCGGTTCTACTCCGCGATGTTCGCGGCGCACCCCGAGCTGCGGCACGTCTTCAACCAGGGAAACCAGGCCAACGGCGAGCAGCGCAGGGCCCTCGCCGGCTCGGTGGCGGCCTTCGCCGGGCACCTGGTGGCGCCGGACTCCGACGCGCCGTTCCAGCAGATGCTCTCGCGGATCGCGCACAAGCACGCGTCCCTCGGCATCCGGCCGGAGCAGTACACGGTCGTGGGACGCCATCTGATGGACGCGGTGGGCTCGGTGCTCGGCGACGCGGTGACACCGGAGGTCCACGCCGCCTGGTCGGAGGTGTACTGGCTGTTCGCGACGCTGCTCATCGCGGAGGAGGCCCGGCTGTACCGGGACGCCGCCCTCGACCCCGCGGCGCCGTTCCGCCCGTGGGAGGTCGTGGAGCGGAGGACGGAGGCGGCGGACGCGTTCTCACTCGTCCTCAAACCCGCCGATGGCGGCGAGGTCCCCGCGCACCGTCCCGGCCAGTACGTCACGGTCGCGGTCACGCTGCCGGACGGGCTGCGGCAGCCGCGGCAGTACACGCTGTCGCGGACGGCCGGGGACACCGTGCAGATCACGCTGCGGCGCGTCCGCGGCGAGGGCGGCGCACCCGATGGCGCCGTCTCGGGCTTCCTGTCCGACCAGGTGTCCCCCGGCGACCGGCTGGAGGTGTCCGCGCCGTTCGGCGACGTGGTCATCGATGACGACGAGGACCCGCTCGTCCTGATCAGCGCGGGCATCGGCATCACCCCGGCCGCCGCGATGATCGACCATCTCGCCGTCGTCCGGCCGGACCGTCCCGTCCTCGCCGTGCACGCCGACCGGAGCCCGGACACCCACGCGCTGCGCCGGCAGATCGCCGGATCGGGCCGGCGGCTGACCGATTTCCGGCAGCTCACGTGGTACGAGGAGCCCGGTGACGAGGTTCTCGGTGACGACGTCCGGCAGGGCTGGATCGACGTGGCCGCGCTGCCGCTGCCCGCCAAGGCCCGGGTGTTCATGTGCGGGCCGATCCCCTTCATGCGCGAGATCAGGCGCGGCCTGCTCGACGCGGGCCTCTCCGACGAGCGCATCCACTACGAGGTGTTCGGCCCCGACCTCTGGATCCGCTGAGACCGACGTGCGCGCGGCGGTGCAGGAGACGCTCATCCTCGGCTCCCGCACCCGCCGCGCGCTCCTCACGTCCGGGAGCGCGGGGCATCACAGTAGATCGAATACCAGGAAGCTCCCCACCAGGACTACCGGCATCCCGACGAAAGTGAACGGTCCGCCCACCCAGGCGAATGCCCGTTCTTGGCCGAGTGTGGCGCCCGCTTCCCTCAAGTGGCGCCGTAGGTCCGCATAGGCGGGGCCCGACCGGTCGGGAAAGGCCAGGCCGATTATGGGCGCATAGACCATGCCAACCAGCGTGAACAGCTTGGCCACGAGCCAGACGGGCACGGTCCCCGTCAGGTACTCGCTGATCAAGTACGTTGCCGACAGAAAGGCCAGCACCCCGCCGACTTGTACGCACGCCGCCAGGAGGCCCGCCCGAACCGTACTGCGCCCTGCCATTCGCACAAGTGGTGGGCAGAAGCGCCGCGGGAGCCACCACATCCCGACAGGAAGCCCCCATAAGACCACCAGGCAGAAGGCCAGGATTACTGCGAAAGCCACCATCCCTGCCTACCCTGTTCGCCCGTTTGCCCTTGATCCTCGCAGACGACGATGTGACGGTCGAGAGAGGCTGTCGTTCCGAGAACGCGTACCGGGGGCCTGGATGTTGTGCAGCCACCGCCGGGGATTCTGAGTCGGCGGTCGGCGGTCGGCGGGTTAGTGGCGGAGTCTTTGGTTCGCTTCTTCGGGGGAGAAGTGTTTGGGGTCGAACTCGTCGCCTGAGGTCAGGTCGAGCCATTCGAGCATGTTCTTGTGGTTCTCGGCGTTCGGGTCGGCCAGGGTGTGCTTCAGGTCCGCGTAACCCCAGCTACCACCGCAGTCTTCGGGTGGGCAGGCGCCCTTTCCGGTGACGCAGACGGGGGCGGTGACCTCGGGCGGCAGGATGTCCTCCAGGACGATGTCGTGCTCCCAGCCGTCGCCGAAGTCGTAGGTGTAGACGATCTTGTCGCCGGGCGCGGTGAGCAGTTGCGACAGCGACACCTTGCGTTCGTCGCGGTACCCGAGTTCGGGGTCGCGCACCCCGTACTCGCCTGACTCGTGCGAGAACACGTGCATGTGGTAGTTCTGCCAGCCCATCGCGGCCTGGACGACCTCGTGGAGGCGGTCCAGGGTGATGCCGGCAGGGAGCCGGAGCCGGCGCCACACCGGCGGTTTGGTCACGTACCGCAGCTGGACCTTGAGCTGGTAGGTGGCGGCCGGGCCGGGCGCCGGGAGCGGCTCCGGGACGCCGCCCAGCAGAGCGACGAGGCGCGGGGCGTCCGGGTGGCCGCACTCGTCCAGCAGCGGCAGGGCGGCGGTGAGCTCGGGGCCGGCGGCGGCCTGCAGGATGGTGGGCAGGAACTCCGCGGGGGCGTCGGCCGCCAGTGTGTCCAGCATGACGGTCAGGGTGTCCACGGCGGCCCATGCCTCGTCGCGTTCGGCCGGCTCGGTGCCGTCCAGCTCGGCCAGCCAGAGCCGCGCGTGGGCGCCGAAACCGTCCCGGGCCGCCCACTCGCGCCATGCCGGCGCCCCCTCCGGGCCGCACGCGCGGGCGAGGGCGAGGGCGTCCAGGCGCTCCTGCCCCGACGCCGCCGCAGCGGCGGAGAGCAGCTCCCCGGCCGCCTCCGCCGGAGTGCGGGCCGCCAGCCATGGCCGGGCCATCAGCCGGGACACCATGTCGGGGAGCCCGGTCAGCGCGGCGACGAGTTCCGCGGCACCGGCGTCCGGCGGCGGAGCGTTCTCCCGGAAGGCCAGGTCGGTGAACCAGCGGCCGAGCGGGGTCAGTGCGGCCTCCGAACCGCGCACTTCGGCGATGCCGAACTCGCCCAGCGCTTCCACCACGTCCTCGAACGGGCCGAGGCCGGACGACGGATCCGGCGCCGCGCAGTCCGGGCAGTCGCAGATGGACGCGGGACCGCCCGCCATCTCCTCGAAGGCCGCGAGCAATTGCGCTGCCGAGGCCGTGCCGCCGCCCTCATGGAGGGCGGCCAGGACGACCGGGAAGTCCATGTCCTCCGGGTCCGCCGCACCGGTGAGGCCCAGGGATTCGCCCGCGCAGGCGGCCCAGACGGCCAGGACGTCCTGCGGTGCCCCGTCCAGCCACCGCCCGAGGCCGGGTCCGGCCGTCACCCGGCCGCCGGCCACCTCGATGAACTCGGCCGCGGACGCCGCCGCCCACACCATCATCAGTTCGGGCAGGTCCAGCGCGCTGCGCGGCTTGCGGGACGGCGTCTCCAGGCCCAGCAGCTCACACGCCTCGACGGCCGCGGCCGGCCGCAGGACTCCGCGCGTGGTGACCTCCCGTCCCGGACCGACCCACTCGGCCAGTTGCCGCGCGGTGGCGAGCGCCGGACAGGCGCGCGCCTGCGCGACCAGCTCATCAAGGGAGACCTCTACGACATCGACGGCAGCATTGTCGGACATGCCTCGCAGCCTAGGAGGCATGCTCCCCGCACAACACCGATTCGGCGTCCTGTGGACAGTCCGACCACGCGTCCCTTCATCGTTCTTGGCCGGAGGGAAGTGAGGGCGTCGTTTCAACGGGAAGAGCCGAATGCGTGAGGTCGGCTATCGAACGGGGGCGCGATGGAAGGCCGGTGGAAGACGTACGCGGCCACCACGGCGGGGGTGACCGTGGCGGCAGTGGTGGGAAGCAAGGCCGTCGATCCGGATACTGCCTGGTATCGGTCGTTGGCCAAACCGGCGTGGCAGCCGCCGGCGTGGGCGTTCCCCGTGGTCTGGACGCCGCTCTACGCGTCCATCGCCTGGGCGGGCGGGCGTGCTCTGGTGAAGGCGCAGGGGCGTGAGCAGCGCGCCCTGGCCGCGAGCCTTGGGGTCAACCTCGCGTTGAACGCGGCCTGGAACGTCCTGTTCTTCCGCCGGCACAGCACGGCCGCGGGAGTCGTGGGCACGGTGCTGCTGGACGTGAGCAATGCCGAGTTGATCCGGCGCACGGCACGCGCCGACGGCGTCGCGGGCGCCACGCTGGTCCCGTACGCGGTGTGGTGCGCGTTCGCCACCGCGCTGAACGGCGACATCGCCTACCGCAACCGCTGATGAGCACCTCGATCATGCTGTTCACCCGGGATCTCCGGGTGCGGGACAACCCGGCGCTGGCCGCCGCGTGCGAGGCCGGCCGGGTCGTGCCGGTGTTCGTCTTCGACGAGGCGATCCTGGGCGGTCCGTTCGCCGTGCCCAACCGCCTCAGGTTCCTGCTGGAAAGCCTGGCGGACCTGCGCGGCTCGCTGCGGGAGCTGGGCGGAAACCTGGTGGTGGCGCACGGTGACCCGGTCGCGGAGGTCGGGCGGCTGGCGGAGCGGACGCGCGCCGGGACGCTGTTCATCGCCGACGAGCGGTCGGCGTTCGCCACCCGGCGCCTCGCCGGGCTCCGGCGACTCGGGCTGGACGTCTCGGTGCATCCTGGCATCACGGTCGTCCCGCCGGGGGACCTCACGCCCGCCAGCGGCGACCACTACCGGGTGTTCACGCCGTATTGGCGGGCCTGGGAGGCGGCCCGGTGGCGTCCGGTCGCGGACGTGCCGGAGAAGGTGCGGCTACCGTCCGGGGTCAAGGTGGGGTCGCTGCCACGACTCGCCGATTTGACCTCCGGGTCGCCTTCGCCGGAGCTCGCGCCCGGCGGTGAGGGGAAGGGGCGGGAACGGCTGGAGGCGTGGCTCGGGCAGGACGCCACGGCGTACGACGACGTCCACGACGATCTCGCCGCCGACCGGACGTCGCGGCTCAGCGCGTACCTGAAGTTCGGCTGCGTCTCGCCGCGGGAACTGGCGGAGTCGGGGCCGGACGCGTTCCGCCGCCAGCTGGCGTGGCGCGACTTCCACCACCAGGTCGCCGCCGCGTTCCCGGCGCTGCCCAAGGAGGACTACCGGCCGCGCGACCAGGGGTGGAACGACGCCGAAGACGCCCTCGCCGCGTGGTGCGACGGCATGACCGGTGTGCCGATCGTGGACGCGGGCATGCGCCAGCTGCACCGCGAGGGCTTCATGCACAACCGCGCCCGGCTCATCACCGCCTCGTACCTGACCCGCCACCTCGGGATCGACTGGCGGGACGGCCTGCGCCACTTCGGCGACTGGCTCACCGACGGCGACATCGCCGACAACGCGGGCAACTGGCAGTGGGTCGCCGGCACCGGCAACAGCACTCGGCCGGACCAGGTCATGAACCCGCTCCGGCAGGCGTCCCGCTTCGACCCGAGCGGCGACTACGTCCGCAGATACGTGCGCGAACTCGCCGGCATCGAGGGCTCGCGCGTCCATCGGCCGTGGACCCTGCCCGAGGCCCAGCGCCGCACCCTCGACTACCCCCAGCCCATCCTCCTGCCCGAGTAGGCGCGGGCCCAGGTCGCTAGGAGTTGGTGTAGTTCGGCGGGCGGCGGGCCATGAAGGCGGTGATCTGCTCGGTGTGGTCGCGGGCGTAGGACGTGAGGACCTGCGTCCGGTTCTCCAGGTCGATGCCGGCCTGGAGGCTGCCCACCTCCAGTTGGCTCCAGGCGACCTCCTTGGTCATCCAGACGCCCATGGGGCTGTTCGCGCAGATGAGCGCGGCGATCTCCAGCGCCGCGTCGACCACCGAGCCGTCCTCGACCACCCGGCTGACCAGGCCGATACGCAGCGCTTCGCTGGCCTGCACGAAGCGGCCGGTGAGCAGCAGCTCGTGGGAGAGGCCCGCGCCGATCAGGCGGGGCAGCAACCAGCTCACGCCGATGTCGCAGCCCGACAGGCCGATCCGGACGAAGGCGGCGTTGAACCGGGCGGACTCGGCGGCGATCCGGATGTCGCTGGCCAGCGCCAGCGCGAAGCCGCCGCCGGCGGCGGGCCCGTTCACGGCCGAGATGACGGGCTGCGGCAGGTTGCGCAGCTTCGGGACGAGCGAGGCGATGGCCTGCTGGACGTGCATGCCCGCCTGCGGACTCCGCCGCCGCTCGCCCCCGTCGTCGGCGGGAGCGGAGTCGCGGACCGGCGGGTCGTGGAGGTCGAGTCCGGCGCAGAACGCCCGTCCCGCCCCCGTGAGGATGACGACCCGGCATTCCTCGTCCACGGCGACGGCGTCGAGCGCGGCGTGCAGATCCTTGATCAGCTCACCGGACATGGCGTTGAGCCGGTGCTCGCGGTCCAGGGTGAGCAGCCGGACGCCGGGCGCGGGCGTCTCCACGCGCACCGTCCCGCCTGATGCGGGGGTGCCGGGCAGGTAGGCGTCGCCATCGGTCAGCATGGGGATTCCAATCTCGTGGAGGCGGTCGAATTCAGCGGGCGACCAGGCCGCCGTCGGCGAGGAGGACCTGGCCGGTGACGAAGCTCGCCGCGTCGGAGGCGAGGAACAGCGCCGGGCCGACCATCTCGTCGGGGTCGGCCATGCGCTTCTGCAGGGCGGCCTGCTCCATGACCTCCTGGAACTCGGGCGGGTTATTTCGCACCATGTCGGTGTCCACCGTGCCCGGGGCGAGGGCGTTCACCCGGATGCCGCGCGGGGCGAACTCGGCGGCCATGGAACGGGTGTAGGCCACCATCGACGCCTTGGCCGCGGCGTACATCGAGACGTACGGGGAGAACATGAACGCCCCGGCGGACACGACGTTGACGACGGAGGCGCACGGGCTCTCCGTGAGGAGGTCGAGCGCGCTCTGCACCAGAAACACCGGTCCGCGGACGTTCACGTCCTGCGACTTGGCGAACGCCTCCGGGGTGAACGATCCGAGGGGCAGCGCCAGCGGGTTGGCGGCGTTGTTGACCAGGATGTCGAGCCGGCCGAAGGTGTCGGCGGTGCGGGTGACGAGGGCGTCCAGCGCGTCCAGGTCGCCCAGGTGGGTGGGGACGCCGAGGGCCGCCCCGCCCATCACCTTCAGGTGCGCCTCGGTCTCGGCGCACGCGTCCGGCTTGCGGCTGGCGACCACGACGCTCGCCCCGGCGGCCACGAACCCCTCGGCGATCGCACGTCCGATGCCCCGCGTGCCTCCGGTGACGACCGCCACCCGCCCCGACAGGTCGAAAAGGGCCCGCAGCCGCTCAGCGTCCATACCGGCCTCCCCGGGGGAGCCGCGGGCCGGCACCTCGTTGATCACGCATCACGGACGTCCCTTCTCCCGGGCCCGGCCGAGGCACCCGGCCCACGCGGCCGCACCATTCTGGGGACTTTGTATCAATCCGCGAAGTACAACGCCCGCACCGCCCTTCCCTCTCCTCGGACCCCACCGGCGCGCAGCTCCTGTTACCCCAGCTCACCGAATGCCTGAAGCACTGCGGGCTGGACGAGTGGGCCAGATCCGTGACGGGGCCCGTTCGGCGCGTATTGCGGCCCCTCCGGTGGCCTTCACGAGGGGTTGATGACTGCGAAGACGACCTTGCCGGTGTTGCCGGCGAGCGGGCGGACGCCCCAGCAGCGGCAGAACTGGTCGACGATGAACAGGCCCCGGCCCGCCTCGCTGATCGTGTCCGTCTCCTGCATATTCGGCAGGTCGCAGGTCGCGTCCTGGACCTCCATCCACAGCGCGCCGTCCTCGGTCCTCCCCAGCCGCAAGGTCACATCGTCGTCCGACGCAGACGCGTAGCGCAGGGCGTTGGTGACGAGCTCACTGGCCACCAGGCACGGGACGAAGTCGTCCATGCCCCACTGACCGGTGACCAGCCGCACGAACCGCCGCACCTCCGCGACGACCGTGAAGTCGTGCTTCACCACCATCTCGTTCTCCGTCGCCCGACTCATGACCTCTCCTCACTCTGCGTGGCATTCAATGCACAGTGAGCCACTTATCGGGCTAGCATGTGCCTACCGCTGAGAAGTGGCAGCGAGCGGTAGACCATCCCCCGAGCACGACAGATTCCGCCGAGAGGTAGGAACCATGCCCCCGCGACGGCAACGCCCCCGCGAGTCGCCCGCCCTCGTCGCCTTCGGCCGTCAGATGCGCCGGCTGAGGGAGGCCAAGGACATCAAGCAGGAGACGATCGCTCACCTGACGAAGGTGAGCGGCCCCCAGGTCAGCCGCATCGAGAACGGAAAGAAGCGCGCCACCCGGTCATTCGTGATCGCCGTGGACGACTACCTGGAAGCGGGCGGCTCCCTCATCAGCCTCTGGGAGGACCTGAACAAGGACGGGCACCCCGTCCCGATCTGGTTCGACTGGCCTCAAGTCGAGTCGGATGCGGTGATGCTGGTGAGCTGGGAAAACTCGGTAGTCCCCGGGCTTGCCCAAACATCTGCCTACGCCTCGGCGATGCTGCGCGGCAACCAAGAAGCCACCGACGCTCGTATCAGCCGCCAGACCGTCCTCACCAAGGACGACGACTCACCCTCACCAACCGTCCTGTTCCTACTCGACGAGCACGTCCTCTACAACCTCGTCGGGACGCCAGAGACGATGCGCGAACAGCTCGAACACCTTCTGGAGCTGAGTTTGTTCCCGAACATCACGATTCAGGTAGTGTTGGGAAGCGGTGAACACGAGGGTGTCCTGGGCTCGTTCGTGGTCGCGACGATGGAGGATCGAAGCGAGGTCGCATACATCGAGACAGCGGTTCGAGGCATCACTACGGACAATCCCGCAGATTTGTCCATCTTGGCGCGAACCCTGGTCGAGCTCCGTTCACGGGCGCTCACACAAGCGATGTCTCGTGAACTGATCCGAAAGGTCATCCAGGAGCAATGGACCTGACAAACGCCAAGTGGCGCAAAAGCAGCCACAGCGGCCCCAACGGCGGCAACTGCATCGAACTGGCGGAGGCGGCCAGCGCTGTAGTGGCGGTGCGGGACAGCAAGGACCCGGACGGCCCCGTCCTCCTGCTGAACCGCACGGCGCTGCAGGCGGCCGTCCGATCCGCAGCCGCCACGCGCTGACCTCCCGGTAGCGGGCACGCCACCGGAGCGCGAGGTACGGGTCAGCCTCAACCGGCCCGGTACTGGCTGAGTGGCGAGCCCACTCGTCGCGCCCCGGTCAGGCCGACGCGACCTCCCGCGCCTTCTCGAACTGGACTTGAACTGGCATTTCGCTCACGGTCGGCCAATGCGGCGTGGCGGCGCCGACGGCGTGCGCGGCTGTGCGGATGAGCGCCAGAGCACGGTGCAGGGCGGTCGTGGGGTCGGCCGTGTTGAGAATCAGCAGTTCGACGGTGATGGTGTTCGTCTCGGCATTGGTGGCCACGGCCGAGTCGGTGAAGTCCTCGTTGCAGGCTTCGAGGTGGAGGAGCTCCTGCATCACCCGCTCGCCATGCGCATGGACGTCCCCGGGCTGGGTTCCCGGCGCCAAGTCCAACTGGAACTCAAGGGAAAGCTGGGAGGCCTCTTTCGCGCTCATGGCTCTTCCTTCTCCTCAGGTCCCGCTGGTGAACACATCCTCCTGCACCAGCTCACAGCTTGTCTGAAGTAGTGCGGGTTGGACGGGGTGAGGTGAATCTGACGCTGATGCAGGCCGCAAGGGCACTTGACCGTGTAGTACGTGGGTGGATTCTCCACGCACCAGCCCATTGCCGCGATCTGCTGTAGCGCCTCCTCCCCCTCCTTCCTGGGATGCCTCTTCCAGTTGGCCAACTACCTGTCGCCTTCGAGTGTACGTACCCTGCCTGCCGCAACTGATAGCGGCTACGTGACAGAACGGTGACGGACAGCGACGGCGCGTGGTGGCGATATCGCCGGTTACGTTGCTGGCCACAAGTTGCCAAGATCCACAATAATCCTCCGACCTGCGGAAACTTCACCCTCCGGCGATCTAGGGGCTGGTGGGGGCCGGGGTTGTGAGTTGGGCGTCGGTGAAGGAGTAGGGGGGCCAGGGGCCTAGGAAGCGGACCTTCACGGCCGGGTGGGTTTCCTGGAGGTCGGCGAGGATCAGGCCCAGGTTCTCCACGTCGTCCTCGTGGACCAAGAGGGCCAGGGAGAGGACTTCGGTCTCGTCGGGGTCGCGGACGGCGCGGCGGCGGTCGGCGAGGTCCTCGGCGATGGTGCTCAGTTGCCGGCGGGCGTCGGCGTGGAGCTGGTCGGCCAGGGAGTCGGCCGCGGCCTTGCGGCGGGCGTCCAGTTGCTTCGTCAGCAGGCGGCGCAGGCCGGGCGAGGCGTCCCGCATCCGCTCTTCGATCTCCTGGGCCGAGTCGCCGGTCGGCACGGCCGCGGAGTCGAGCGTGATCTCGACGCGGTACTCGGCGCGGTCGCGGAGGCGGGCGAGGCGGGCGTGCAGGTCGTCGCGGCTCTGGCGCAGCCAGGCGCGGAGGCGGTCCGCGGCGTCCTCGTCCTCGCCGGGGGCGACCAGGACGTTGAAGGTCATCGGAAGTACGCCGCCCGCGGCGCGGCGCATGCCCTCCACCGCCTCGTCGTGGGCTTGGATCCAGCGGCGGACGTCGTCGTCCGGTCCCTGGTAGGGGCGGGCCGGGGCCTCGTGGACGAGGGCGGCAAGCCCGCAGTCGGGGGCGCGGACGAGCCGCAGCGGGGCGCCGTCGAGGCCCTCGCCCGGGGGTTGCGCGTCGGCGCCGGGGTCGGCGAGCAGGGCGTAAACGTACAGGGCTTCGGCGGTCAACGCCGGTCACCTCCGCCCTCGATCTCTTCGGCCCAGCGCGTGGGGTTGGCCAGGCGGTCCACGACCTCGTCGACGACCTCGTCCAGGCCGCGGTGCAGGTCCGCGACGGAGGCGGTGATGCCGTGCTCGGCCTTGATCTCCTCCATGGCCTCGTCCAGTTCCAGCAGGGCGTCGCCGAGCCGGTTCAGCTCCTCGGTGGTGAGGTCGCCGCCCTCCATCCGGCGCACGGCCTGCCGTTCCAGCGCTTCCTGGATCACCTCGACGAGGGTGACCACGAGGGTGAGAACGCCGTTCTTCAGGCTGCTCTCGTCAACGGTGATGGCCATGAGGCTCCTTCCCAGCGGCGGACGGGGCCAGCAGCCGCGCCCAGCGCCGCCCTTCCGAGGTGGCCAGCACGAGCTGCTGGCCCGACGCGTCCACGACCAGGCGGTCCAGGCCGTTCGTGGGCGTGGAGCCGGGTTCGAGGCGCACGTCGCTGATCCGGTCGGTGTCCAGGGTGACGGCGGGGCGGGCGTCGAGCGGCGATTTCCAGGTCAGGCGGCCGTGTTCCAGCCGGGCCTCGCCGCCGCGCCACAGCGCGCCGCCGCGGCGCGGTTCGTGGTACCACATGTGGCCCTCGCACTCGGGGCCGTCGTCGTCCGCGACCAGGGGACGCGGTTCGCGGGACCGGACGTGCGGCGCCAGGCTGCGCAGGCTCTCGTCGAACCGCTCGGGGTTTCCGGCCGACAGGAGTGCGCCGTCGCCGTTGGTCAGTTCCACGCGGACCCGCAGGCGGTCCTCGCCGCCGACGGTTCGTTCGCTTTGCAGGCGGGTGGCGGCGATGTCCTCCAGGCGGGCCTCCCAGAGCACCGCGCGCGGCTCGCGCCGGTAGACGAGGACGCGCCGGTCGGTCAGGAAGAGGGTGCCCGGACGCCAGATGCCGGACGTGCCCTGCTCGTCGTAGTGGCCGCCGAACGAGCGGACGACCACGCGCTCGCCCTCCTGCAGGTCGGGCGTGGCGACGGTGGCGCGCTCTGCCCATGCGCGTGTGTCGGCGTCCCATTGCTGGAGCAGCCCGTACTCCAGCATGGTCTCCATGCCGGCGATCGCGGCGCGCAGGTTGACCCCGATGAGCGGGATGTCGGCGACCGCGATGATGAGGTCCAGATGCAGCACCGCACCCTTGTTGAGCACGACCTCCAGCAGGTCGTCCAGGGTGACCCGCGGGTCGCGCGTGGGGCGCAGCGGCGCGGCCGTCCGGGATTCAGTCGGCATCGCCGTCCCGTGGCCTCTTCTTCTTGGCCGGGGAGCCGTTCCGCTCGGCCTCGGTCAGCGCCTTGGCGCTGCGCCAGCCGCACCACGGGCAGTACTCCTCCAGCAGTTGCCGCGTGGAGGCCCGCTTGCCGCAGTCGGGGCAGGTCTCCTTGGGGTCCTCGGTCTCCTTCCACGCGGCCGTCTCGACGTTCGTCCCGGAGGGGAACTCCAGGCCGTAGCGCGCGGCGGTCTCGAACGACGCCAGCGCCGCCCGCAGCCGGATTCCCAGGAGTTCCACGCCCGCGACCGACACCATGATGTCGGCGTTGATCACCAGGCCCTTGTCCAGCAGGACCTCGACCACGTGGGCGAGGCCGCCGTCACCGGCGCGCTGCGGCTCCATCGGGCGCCGCGTGCCGACCGGACGCCCGGCCAGGTCCCGCGCGGTCACGGTCGATCCCGTACTGCGGCGCTCGATCGACGCGGGACGGACGACATCGCCCGGCCCGGACGACCGCGTTTCGGCCGGCTGCCTGTCTCGGTCCATCTCGCCCTCGTCCGGTGTACTGGCTCGTCGCACGCGGAGATTCCACGCTGACGCGAACGTAGGGACCCTTATCCACAGATTTACCGATCAATCATCCGGTCTTGATACGGACGTGCCGGGAACCGGTACCACCATGTCCCATGCGGGGCCGCTGGAACCGACGATCAGCGCCGTCAGGCGGGCGTCCCACTCGTGCAGCGAACCGAACTCGGAACGCCAGGCGAGGGCGGGTTTGGTGAACTCGTGGAGCTGGTGCTCGAACGTGGTGCCGATCGCACCGTGCACCTGGTGAGCGTTGCGGACGACGACCGAGGCGGCGTGGCCGGTCACGGAGCGGGCGGTGGCGATCACGAATTCGAGTGAGTCGAGGCCGGGGTCCGGGGCGGCGGCTTCGAGCACTGCGGCGTCGGTGGCGGCCACGGCAAGGGCGGACTCGCTGGCCGCTTCGGCGATGAGGTGCTGGACGGCCTGGAACCGCGTGATCGGACGGCCGAACTGGCGACGCTCGGAGGCGTGCTGGATGCAGAGCTCGACGGTGCGCTCCAGAGCGCCTGTGATTTGGACGGTCCGGGCCAGCGCGCCACGGAGCCGGTACTCCCGGAGCGTGTCGTCGTCGATCTTCGTGCCCGTCAGCGCTGCGACGTCCACTCGTACGGTGTCGCGTGGCTGGCCGGCCAGATCATGGGACGGGTCGATCGATGCCGCGGATGCCGGGACGTCGGCCAGCTTCCAGGCTCCCGGGCCGCCCCAGATCACTACGAGCGCGTCTGCCTGGGCCGCCCAGGGCACTCGTTCGGCGGTTCCTTCTTGGTCGAGCAGGCATACCGTGCGCAGGGCGGCCGAGTTCGGCAGGCCGGCGCGGTCGAGCAGCCATCCGGCGAGGAGGTCGTGCTCGGCCAGCGGTACCGGGGCCGCGGTCTTGGCCGCCGCACGCAGCAGCGCCGCGGCCTCGATCCAGCCCGCCGGGGCGTCTGCGGTGGAGGTGAGCCGGGTCAGGCCCAGTTCATCCAGTTTGTTCCACAGGTCGCGGTCCACGCTGAGTCGGAGCGCGGCTTCTGGTCTGGTGTTGCGCCAGTCGGTGAAGACGTCGCGGAACAGGCGCTCCAGGTCGCCGTCCACCCGCATGATCTCGGTCATCAGCGCAGCCCCAATCCCCTGGCGATCACACCGTGCAAGATCTCGTTGGTGCCGCCGCGGATCGTGAACCCCGGGCGGGCCAGCAACGCGGCATCGGCCGCCTCGCGCACCGACTCCGGGACGCCGTGGCCGCCGGGGAACATGGCCGCGTACTCGGCGATGTCCCCCTCGGTCCTGGTGCCGAGCGCCTTGACGACCGCGGCGGCGACATCGGCGCGTTCGCCCCGCTCCAGCGCCCCGGCGACCGCCAGCGACATCCGGTCCAGCCCCGCGATCCTCGCGAAGAACCGGCCCAGTTGCGGATCGGCCGGAAGCTCCCCGCGGCGCATCGCCTCCGCGAGGTCTTCGAGGAGCAGGTACGTGGACAGGAACCGCTCCGGGCCGCTGCGCTCGAACGCCAGCTCGGAGGTCACCTGGTGCCAGCCGTCCCCGATCGCGCCGAAGACCCTCTCCTCGGGGACGAAGACGTCGCCCAGGAACACCTCGTTGAAGTGGTGCGCGCCGTCCAGCGAGGTGATGGGCCGGATTTCCACGCCGGGCGCCCGCAGGTCGACGATGAACTGGCTCAGCCCGGCATGCCGGTCGCCCGCGTCGACCGGGGCGGTGCGGGCCAGGGCGATCATGTGGTCGGCGCGATGGGCGTTGGTCGTCCACACCTTGGTGCCGGTGATCGTCCAACCGCCCTCGGCGCGGGCGGCCCGGGTGGCGACGCTGGCCAGGTCGGAGCCCGACTCCGGCTCGCTCATCCCGATCGCGAACAGCACCTCGCCCCGCGCGATACCGGGGAGGAACTCCCGCTTCTGCTCCTCGGTGCCGAACTTCAGCAGCGAGGGCGCCACCTGCCGGTCGGCGAACCAGTGCGCCGTCACGGGCGCCCCGGCCGCCAGCAATTCCTCGGTGACCACGAACCGTTCCAGGAACGTCCGGCCGTGCCCGCCGTACTCGGTGGGGATCGTCATGCCGAGCCAGCCCTGATCTGCGAGTTTGCGGGTGAACTCGATGTCCCAGGAGCTCATCCACGAGTCACCGGACGGCGTGAACCCGCCCGTCTCCACCTCGTGCCGGACGAACGACCGCACCCGGGCACGCAGCGCCCGCAGCCGCTCGTCCTCAACGGTCGGCGGCAGCGCCAGGCTGCCGGCATCACCGGGACGGTCCTCGCTCTTCATCGCTGCTGACTCCTCGTGCCGGGCCAGGTGACGAGGCCGCCGCCGGCTCCGTCCTCCCGTCGTCCGCAGATTCTCCATGAGGGCGGCGTCCGCCTCGCCACCGCCCTCCAGCGGCGGTCGTCAGGCCGTCAAGGCCACCTGGGCTTGGTGGAGCGGCTTCTCGGGGCAGTGGGCGCAGGCTTGGCGGCGGCGGTAGTAGTAGGCCATCGCGGCACCCGCCAGGAGCGGGCCCCACAGGCTCAGCGGCACGAAGGCCACGATGACCAGGGCACTCAGGTCGCCGCCGGTGACGGTGCCCGCGAGGTGGACGGTCAGCAGGGCGAGCATGACCGCGACCGTAAGTGCCGCGAAGGTCGGAACGGCCACCGGAATGGGCCGGCCGTGCAGGACCGGAACCCACCTCGGCCACACCTCGCCCCAAGGCCGGATGAGTCCGCGGGTGAGGATCGCACCGCCCTCCGAGGCGAAGCCGAGCAGGACGCCGGTGAGCCAGATCCCCCAGCCGGCGCCCTCGGGGAACGCGATCGGCCACGGGGTGAACCAGGTGAGGCGGGCCAGACCGTACGGCAGCGGCATCAGCGCGGCGATGATCGTGACCTTGCGTCCCCAGCGGGCGGCGGACTCCGGGTGCGTCCAGGCGGCGCCGGGACGGCCGCAGGCGGCGCAGCGGCCGCGGTTCACCCGGTACGACGTCACCGCCAGGGCGAGCCACACCAGGCAGCCGGCGACCGACAGCAGCGTCCAGTGGGCCCCCTTCCCGACCATGATCGTGAGGGCCAGGAGGAGGCCCGCCGCCAGCGGGGTGCCCACCATGGCCGAGGTGCCCTTGACGCCGACGCTGAAGGCCCGTGCCAGCAGCGCCGCGATCAGGGCCGGTGGACCGGCGAACGCGAGGGCGTAGGCCAGGGCGAGCAGCGGCATGTGCCCCGAGACCGCCAGGCAGAGCCCGGCGAGGCCCGCGGCGAAGCCCAGCAGGCCCCAGCGCAACGCTGCGGAACGCCGTCGGGTGCGCAGGCCCAGCGTGACGGCGATCCCGCCGATGCCGACGCCGAGCAGCCACCCCGGAGGGACCTCGAAGGCCAGCGCGAGGCCACCGGCGTCGGACGGGTGAAGGGTCCACCAGAGCCCGAGCGCGGCCGTTGCGGCAGACCAGCCCGCCGCCGGCAGGGTCGTCCATCGGTGTGCGTTCATGATTCCTTCCAGGCCGGGGGAGGACTTCATCGTCGGGCGGGGCGCCGCCCGGCACATCACCCGCGAGAACCAGGCGCACCGGCCGCACGGGGGAGGCTCGGGGTGGCCTCAAGGCCGGTCGGGGGACGCCGGTCGCGGGGGCCGGTCG
>NZ_SMKM01000330.1 GCF_004348665.1 Actinomadura sp. GC306
CGACGATGGCGCCGCCCGGGACGAAGCTGCGCACCATGTTGATCTTCAGTGCGGTGCTGTTGGCCACGTCCACCGCGGCCTTCTGGTCCTTGTCGACGGTGATGAGGTCGGCCTGCGCGGCGATCATCTTGCCCTTGCCGTCCTCGGTCTGGACGGTGCTGCGGATGTTGCGGCGGTGCTTGACCGGGACCCCGGTGCGCGGGTCCACCCAGACCGTGTTGTACGCCTCGGTGTAGCGGGCCACCTTCTGGTCGCCGGCGTCGTCGGGCAGGCCGAGCATCTTGGGCGGCAGCTTGGCGTCCATCTCCGCGGTCTTCGTCAGCGGGATGGTCTGGGTGAAGCGGTAGGTCGTGAGCCCCTGGACCTCCTCGACGGCGTTGAACTCCATCGGCGCCGTCTGCTTGGTCGTGGTGTCGAAGCCCGGGTAGTCCTTCTTCTCGACGTTCCCGAGGGGGAACAGCAGCCCGTAGCTCCCCGCCATCCGGACGCCGCTGTCGCCGTCGACGTTGGTGCCGCAGCAGTCGGTCAGCACGCTCGTCCGCCGGTCGAAGGCGATGCGGTACGCCTGGATCTGGATGGGGTTGTCCGGGTTGTCCTTGTCGTAGATGTTGGTCGTCGAGTCCCAGACGGCGATGTCGTCGTCGCCCTCGTTGGCGCGGACGTCGCCGCGGACGGTGCTCTTCGCCTGGAGGGTGACCCCGGACTTGTGCTTGAGCTCGGCCTGGTCGAAGTACGTGGCGTTCTCCGACTCCAGGAGCGTCACCTGGTAGCGGTTCAGCGGAGCGACGATGACCTGGTCGGCCACATAGAAACGAACCAGGGGCGCGAGCGTCAGGAAGAACGCGCCCAGGCCGATCAGGAGCAGTCCGATCGGTCGCCGCATGAACACCTCCAGGGGGATGCCGTGATTCTCGGGCCGGGAGGCCGGTCTTCGGCAGGTGCGCGTTACCCTACAGGACGCTGTACTGGCCGGTAAGCTCCGTTCGGCAGCTCAGCCCCCAATCGAGATCCCCCCGAACCAGGCTCCATCCGGACCGGGTCCCGAACACTGCGAGGTGGCGATGACCTCGGCGCCCCCCACGCCGGACCGGCTGTTCCCCGCGCCCGGCGACCGCGCCCCCTCCCCCCACAGGGCCACGCTGGCGCGGTCGGTGCGGCTGCTGACCGCGTTCCGGCGCGAGCACACCGATCCGGCGTACTTCTACGAGCTGATGGCGCGCGACACCGTCGCGCAGCTCGGCTCGTACACCGTTCTCCCCGGCGCCACGGTCATTGACGTGGGGACGGGTTCCGGCTTCTTCGCGCGCGCACTGGCCGAGGCCGGGGGACAGTGCGTGGGCATCGACCGCGACCCCGCCGAACTGACCGCGCACGGCGCCGCCGCCCCGAACACGCTCGTCGGGTCCGCCCTCGCCCTTCCGTTCCGCACCGGCTCCTTCGACGTGTGCTTCTCGTCGAACGTGCTGGAGCACGTCCCCGAGCCGTGGCGGATGGCCGACGAGATGCTCCGCGTGGTCCGCCCCGGCGGGACGGTGTTCCTGTCGTTCACCAACTGGCTGTCCCCGTGGGGCGGGCACGAGACCTCGCCGTGGCACTACCTCGGCGGCGACCGGGCCGCGCGCAGATACGAGCGCCGCCACGGCCGCCCGCCGAAGAACCTGTACGGGGAGAGCCTGCATCCGGTGTCGGTGTCGGCCGCCCTTAGGTGGGCGCGGGGCCGCGACGACGCGCACTTCGTGGCCGCCGTGCCCCGCTACCATCCGCGCTGGGCCGGGTGGATCGTCCGCGTCCCGGGGGTGCGGGAGTTCGCCACCTGGAACCTCGTCCTCGTCCTCCGGAAGAAGGCCGCGTGAGGCCCGCCGCCCAGCCGGCCCGGCCGGCGCCGCCGCCCATCTCCGGGCACCAGCCCACGCTCGAAGGCGTGCGCGCGGTCGCCGCGCTCAGCATCCTCGTGTACCACGTGGCGGCCACGGCGGGGACGCTCACCCAGGAGGACGGCTTCGGATGGCTGTTCAACGGCGGCCAGGTGGGCGTACCCGTCTTCTTCGCCCTGTCGGGGCTTCTGCTGTACCGCCCGTGGGCGGCGGCGGTCCTGGACGGACGGGCCGCACCGCGCGTCGGCCTGTACCTGCGCAAGCGGGTGTTCCGCATCATGCCCGCCTACTGGGCCGTGATCGTCTGCTTCATGGTCACGGCGGGGCGGGAGCACATCGATGACCCCGTCACATGGGTATCGCTGCTCACGCTGACGCAGACCTACTTCCCGGACATGTGGTGGGAGAGCGCACTGGGCCCGGCCCATCTGGGCCAGCTGTGGAGCCTGGTGGTCGAGGTCGCCTGGTACGTCACGCTGCCGTTCACGGCGGCGATCCTCGGCTGGTACGCGCGGCGCAAGCGCACCCATGACGTCGGCGTCCGGGCGAAGCGCCTCCTGATCGGCATCGGCTTCTACGCGGCCCTGTCGTTCCCCTACACGGCCCTGATGTTCTTCCCGGAGCGGAACCCTGAGCTGGGCCTGTGGCTGCCGCGGTTCTTCGTCTGGTTCGCGATCGGGATGGCGCTCGCGGTGGTGACGGTGTGGGCCCGGCTGGACGAGCGGCGGCCCGTCGCGGCGGTGTGCCGGGCCGTGTCGGACTCGTGGGCGGCGTGCTGGGTGAGCGCGGCGATGCTGTACGTGGTGTCGGCCACGCCCGCGACCGGCCCGCTCACGTTGTCGATGCCGAGCGGGTACTGGCCGTCCACGCTGCACCTGGTCGTGGAGGGGCTGTTCGCGGCGGCGCTGCTCGCGCCGGTGGCGCTGGCGCCCGCGGGGCATCCGGCGCTCGGCACCGTCCTCGGCAACCCGGTGATGGGGTTCCTCGGCCGGATCTCCTACGGCGTGTTCCTGTGGCAGCTGCTGATCATCGTCGGCTACTACGAGGCGACGGACCGGGTGTTCCGGGGGGATCTGGCGACGGAGCTGCCTCTGCTGACGGCGGCGACCATCGCAGCGGCGACGGTGAGCTACTACCTGCTGGAGCGTCCGGTGCAGCGGCTGACCCGCCGGGACCGTCCGCGCCGGGTCCCTGCCCGGGAGCCGTCCAGCTGAGCGCGATCGGCCCGCGCGCGTCGCCGCCCGGCGGCCGCGGCCGCCACAGCTCCGCGGCGATCCGCCCGACGACGACGAGGCCGAGCAGCTGGGGGGCGATGTCGCCCAGCGGGCCGCCCGGCGCGGCGGGGTTGTCGATGCGGTTCAGCCAGGCGCCGGCGGCGAGGCAGCCGGTCCCGGCAAGCATGGCGAGCGCGATCGTCCACGGCGACGCCAGCGCCCGGATGACGGCGGACTCGCGGGTGCGCGCCCAGCCGCAGCAGGCCGCGACGGCGGCCGCGACGGCCAGGCCGGGCGCCCCGGCGACCCAGCCGCCGAGCGCGGCGGCGAGCGCGACGGCGGCCCAGGCGGGCCACCCGGTGCCCCCCACCGGCGCGCGGCCCGGCCGCGGCAGCGGTTCGCGGCGGTCGCCGGACCCGCGCCGGGCCGGCCAGACCGCGACGATCAGCAGCAGGATCAGCAGGTTCAGGCCCGCGACGACCGCGGCCCGCTGCGCCCGGTCGGGGCCGTAGGCCAGCTCGACGACGCCGGCGGTGCCCGCGGGGACGAGCCAGCCCTGCTTCCAGCCGTCGAGCCGGACGGGCCGCAGCTCGGTGCCGCCGACGGTGGCGGTCCATCCCTCGTTGAAGTTCTCGTTCACGGTGAGGAACGAGGGCGCTGCGGCGTCCACCTCAAGCCGGCGCGTGCCGGCCCCCCAGCTGAGGATCTTCACCGGCCGCGGCGGCGGGGCCGCGGCCTCTTCCGCGGGCTCCGCGACGGCCCTGCCGCCGACCGTCGCCGTGTCGATCCGGTAGGGGTCGAGGGGCACGCCCGCCAGCCGGTTCTCGCCCTCGCTCAGGTTCGCCTGCTTGCACGCGCTGAACCGCAGCGGGCGGCCCGCGAGCAGGTCGCCGAGCGTGCCGGTGGCCTCCGTCTGGATGGCGGTCTCGGCGCCTGACCCGCCGGCGAGGAGCTTCGGCCCGAACCCGCACCGCAGCTTCAGCGGGTAGGCGCGCACGTCGGGCAGCGGGTCCACACCCGGGACGACCAGGTCGCTGAGCTGGACGGGCTGGATCTGGCTCCCCCGGAAGAAGGTGATCTTCAGCCGGTCGGTGGTCATCGGGGCGAACGACAGCCGGCCCGCGGTGTCCGCCAGCCCCTCCCGGATCTCGCCGCCCGCCCCCTCGATCTGGATGCGGATCGGCGCGGCCACCCCCGGCGGACGCTGGAGCGTGATCGAGGAGAGCCGCGTGGGGCGCTTCCACCGGACGCTGTAGACGGGGGTGTCCTCCTCCTCGGCCGCGATCCAGGTCGTCGCCGGGTCCCCGTCGAAGCCCGACCGCGCCTGGGCGGCCGGATGGGTGGAGACCGCCGAACTCGCGGCGACGGCCGGCTGCCCCTCGACGGACGTGTACCGGGCGATCAGGTCCAGGTCGGTGAGGACGGCCGTGCCCGTGACGGGGGCCTTGCCGGACACCGCGGACGTGAACGTCCGGTCGAAGGCGGCGCCCTCCTCGTCCTCGGCGCCGAGGTCCTGCGAGCACACCCAGCGCTGCTCGCCCCGCATGCACTCGTCCCTGGCCCCCGGGCGCCGGTTCATCACGTACGTGGCCGGGCCGTCGATCCCGGCGGGCGCGGGCATCGTGAACGTCCGGGTCGGCTTCACCCCGCCGATCGCCACCTCGGCCACGGCGGCGCGCGCGAACTCCGGCACGGCCGCCTTCGACGCGAGGCCCGTGATGCGCAGCCGGAGCCAGCGGGTGGCGCCTTCCGGCGCGCGGAGCGGCTGCGCCAGTGCCGTCCGCTGGACCTCCTGCTCCACCGCCCCGGTCTCGGTCTCCACCCGGACCCGCCCGACCGGCGGGCCGAGCGCCGGGTTCTGCACGAACGCCGCCGTCAGGCTCCCCACGTCCCGCGGCTGGTCGAAGTCGATCCGCAGCCACTGCCCGACCGGGCCGTCCCACCCGCCGGTCTCCCAGGCGGTGAACTGGTTCCCGTCGAGTGCGGCGTACGGGTACGCGCCCGGTTTCTGCGACTGGGCGAACACGTCCTCGTCCGCGGCCGACGAGGACGCCGTGACGTCGCGGACGCCGCCGCCGTAGGTCACGTGGGTGGCGTACCGCTTCCAGCCCTCGTCGAGGACGTCGGTGGCCGACCGGCGGTGCCGCTCCGACAGCGTCGGGGACGTCTGGTGCAGCTCGCCGAAGTGGCGGCGGATCAGCCGCGGCGAGTCGGTCACCACCGGCGATCCCCGCAGGTCGGGGGCGTCGTCGTCCAGCAGGACCGGCCCCGGGGGCAGCGTGCCGCCGTCCGCCATGGCGAGCAGCGACTCCGGCCCCCCGTACACGCGGACGGGATCGGACGCGGCGGCGAGGTTCGCGACGGCCTCGGCGCCCTCGACCTCGAAGACCTCCAGCGCGGGCCGCGGCTGGTCGAGCGCCGCCACCGCGTCGCCGTGGTCCCAGCCCACCGGCCCGCCGAACGCGGCGACCCGGCGCAGGCCGGGCGCCCCCTCCAAAGCCTGGTTGACGCGGGACGGCCACGCGCCGCGCAGCGTCTCGCGCCGCAGGTCGTTGCGGACCAGCACGTACCGGACGCCCATCCGGGCGAGGAACTCGCTGAGCCCCGGCGACCCCTGGCCCGACCGGACCTGCAGGTCGATGGCGTCCAGCGCGCGGGTGTAGCCGGGGGAACCGGCGGGGACGAGCTGCCGGACGCCCCACCGCGCCGTCAGCAGCGGCTGGACGATGTCGTCCATCGGCCGGCCCCACAGGTACTCGCCGAACGGCGCCCCCGGCACGGCCAGCACGCCCTGCTGCCCCGCCCGCGCGTTGATCCAGGCCGCAGCGTCCCGCCAGTACCCGGGGACCTCCCGGAACTCCCCCGGCCCGCTCAGCCCGCGCGACACCGCGGTGACGCCGATGCCGCCGATCGCGACGGCGGCGACGACGGGCAGGCCGACCAGGGTCTTCCACGCCCCGCCGCCCAGCGCCGGCCCGGCGCCGAGGCTGCGCACCCGGCCCTCCCGGCCGCGCCCGGTCGCCACGACCAGCAGGTGCGCGAGGCCGAGCGCGAGCGGCAGCCGGACGACCGCGTCGAACTTGTGCAGGTTGCGCAGCGGGGCGAGCGGCCCGTCCAGCAGCTCGCGCAGCTGGCCGGCCAGCGGGCCGGGGATCTCGCTGAGGTGGCCGGCGGACAGGATCGCCAGCCCGGACAGCAGCGTCACCAGCAGGAACGTCCGCTCCGGCAGCAGCCGCCCGAGCAGGCCCGCCAGGCCGAGCGCCGCGACCACGCCGGTGCAGATGATCGGCACCGGGCTGACCGACAGCGCGAACCCGACCGGCCAGCCCACCTGCCCGTCGAGGATCAGGTAGTTCACCCAGCGCTCCGCGCCGCGCAGCACGTTGATCAGGCCGGTCGGCCCGGTCGTCGTCTCGGCCCGCTCGGTGTAGGTGAGCCACGAGAACCCGTACGTCCCGGTGAGCAGCAGCGGGACGAGCCACCACGCCGTCGCCGCGGCCGTGGCCGCCGACCACCACGTGAGCAGCCGGATCCGGAACGACCCGCGCGGCCGCGTGACGATGTACAGGAACGGGACGACCAGGACGGCGACGGTCGCGGTCGCGTTGATGCCGCCGCAGCAGGCGACCGCCAGCCCGGAC
>NZ_SMKM01000331.1 GCF_004348665.1 Actinomadura sp. GC306
TCGATCCCGGTGGAGAAGACCACCGGCGACCAGGTGTTCGCCGGAACGGTGTCGATGGGCGGGTTCCTCCAGGTGCGCGCCACCGGAGTCGGGGCCGACGCGCTTGAGGACGAGGGAGAAGGCGCGTCCGATCGCTTCGAGGTCCTCGGGCTGGATGACGTCGACGAAGAACGTCCGGACCGTCTCGACGTGGTCGCGGGCGGCGCGTTCGAGCGCGGCGTAGCCCTCGTCGGTCAGCATGGCGAAGACGCCGCGCTTGTCGTTGGGGCAGTTGTCGCGCTGCACCAGGCCCTTGGACTCCAGGCGGGAGCAGGTGTGCGACAGCCGGCTGCGCGACTGGCTGGCGTTCTCGGCCAGTTCCGCCATGCGCAGCCGCCGTTCGGGCGCCTCGGACAGCCGGACGAGGATCTCGTACTCCGAGACGGACAGGCCGTGCTTGGCCTTCAGGTCCCGGTCCATGACCTCGGTGAGCCGGACGCTGCCGTCCACGTATGCGCGCCAGTCACGTTGCTGGGCGGCATCGAGCCAGCGTGGTTCGCTCATGCCGATCAGTATACGACATATGTTGAAGGTTCAACTACTGCCGACTACCTTAAAAGTAGCAGGACCCGCGGCACCCGCCCGCGGGAATAGTTGAATCATCAACTATGTTGCCCGAGCAGTGCACCGCCCGTGGTGGACGGGCACCCGACCGAGGGGAGACCCCGATGCCCGCCGTGATGGCCGACCCGCTGACCCTGCCCCGCCTGCCGCTGCTGTCCGACTCCGAGACCGGCTGGCGCCGGGTCGCGAAGGTGGTGACCGCGCAGCGCCACGTGGAGGGAGAGGGCTTCCAGGTCAGGCGCCCCTTCCCCGGCATGGACCTCGCCCTGGCCGACCCGTTCCTCCTCCTCGACCACATGGGCGCCGTCGAGTACGCCCCGGGCGAGGCGAAAGGTACTCCGTGGCACCCGCACCGCGGGTTCGAGACCGTCACCTACATCATCGACGGCGCGTTCCAGCACCAGGACACCACCGGTGGCGGCGGCCTCATCGCGGACGGCGCCACGCAGTGGATGACGGCCGCTTCTGGGATCCAGCACATCGAGCAGCCGCCGCCCGAGCTGGTGGCCAAGGGCGGTCTGTTCCATGGCATCCAGCTCTGGGTCAACCTCCCGCGCGCGCAGAAGTGGGTGCCGCCCCGCTATCAGGACATCGAGGCCCGGGACGTCAAGCTGCTGGCCGCCGATGACGGGTCGTCCCTGGTTCGTGTCATCGCCGGATCGCTCGCCGGGCATGACGGGCCAGGCGTGACCTACACGCCCATCAACTACCTGCACGCGACGGTGGCGCCCGGTGCGCGTCTCGCCCTGCCCTGGCCGCGCGAGTTCAACGCCCTGGTCTACGTCCTGTCCGGACGCGGCACGGCCGGCGTCGAAGAGATCGCGCTGGACGAGGGGCAGCTCGCGGTCTTCGGAGGCTCGCATGACAAGGGGACGGGGGACGGGATCGTCGTCCGTGCCGCGGACGCTCAGCCGGTCGCCAGCGCGAACGGCTGGGAGATCCTCGTCCTGGGCGGCCTGCCGATCCGTGAGCCGATCGCGCGGTACGGCCCGTTCGTGATGAACACCCGCGAGGAGATCGTCCAGGCGTTCGAGGACTTCCAGGCCGGCCGGATGGGCACCGTCCCCGCCGAAAAAGTCCCGCACCGCTCCGACCAGGACGAACCACTCGCCTAGCGCCCCCCCCGAGCTCGTTGACTTGCGGCGTGTTGTTGTTATCCGGCTCGTCATAACAACAACACGCCGCAAGTCAACGGTTCGTCGGCGCGGTGAACGGTGGGAGGTGCGCTCGCGGATTCGGGGGTTCGGGTGTGACCCGGCTCTCCCATGCGCTACTGTGTTCGAATGGTCGAACAGAAGTTCGATCTGCTGGACGTGCTCGGCCGGGGAGGTGACGGGGTGGCGACGGTCGTCACGAGGGCGCCGGACGGCGCCGCACGCTGCAGGACGCCGCGGGGGCGCGCGACACGCCGTAGCGGTTTCTACGCAAATCTACGGCCGCAGCTATATCGCCTCATAGAGTCCGAGAGCGTGGACCCCGTGCGCAATCCCTACGCCCCCGGTGCCGGGCAGCGGCCCCCGGAACTGGCCGGCCGCGACCGCGAGCTGAGGCAGTTCGAGGTCGTGATCGAGCGGGTGGCCCGCGGCCGCCCCGAGCGCAGCATGATCGTCACCGGGCTGCGCGGGGTGGGCAAGACCGTGCTGCTCAACGCGTTCCGGTCGATGGCGATCCAGCGGCTGTGGGGGACGGGCAAGATCGAGGCCCGGCCCGACCAGTCGATCCGCCGTCCCGTCGCCTCGGCGCTGCACCGGGCGGTGCGCGAGCTGGCGCCCCGGCACCGCGCGCCCGACCGTATCGAGGAGTTCCTCGGCGTGCTCAAGGCGTTCGCGCAGGCGGGGCCGGAGCCGTCCGGCAAGGACCGGGCCCGCGCGCACCGCTGGCAGCCGGGCATCGACGTCCCCGCCTCTCGCGGCCGCGCCGACTCCGGCGACCTGGAGATCGACCTGACCGAGCTGTTCGTGGACGCGGCGTCCGTCGCCACGGACGTCGGCGTCGGGATCGCCCTCTTCGTCGACGAGATGCAGGACATCCCCGCCGACGACGTATCCGCACTGTGCGCCGCTTGCCACGAGCTGTCGCAGGTCGGCGGCCCGCTGATCGTGGTGGGCGCCGGGCTGCCGCACCTGCCGGCCGTCCTGTCGGCCAGCAAGTCGTACTCCGAGCGCCTGTTCCGCTACGCCCGCATCGACCGGCTCGACCGCGAGTCGGCCGACCACGCGCTGCTCGCCCCGGCCGAACGGGAGGAGGTCACCTTCACCGAGGAGGCCCTCGACGCGCTGTACGGCGCGGCCGACGGGTACCCCTACTTCGTCCAGGCGTACGCCAAGGTCGTCTGGGACGTCGCACCCGACACCCCGATCACCGCCGACGACATCAAGGTCGCCGCCCCGGAGGCGGAGACCGAGCTCGCGGTCGGCTTCTTCGGCAGCCGCTACGAGCGCGCCACCCCGGCCGAGCGCGACTACATGCGCGCGATGGCCATGCTCGGCGACGACCCGGTGCCCACCGCATCGGTCGCGGACGAACTCGGCCGCAAGCCGTCGAGCCTGTCACCCGCCCGCGACGGCCTGATCAAGAAGGGCCTCATCTACAGCGCCGAACGCGGCATGGTCGCGTTCACCGTCCCGCACTTCGGCAAGTTCCTCCGCTCCCAGCCCGCCTGACCGCTACCGACCTATCGAGCTCTCTAGCGCGACCGCTAGAGAGCGGTAGAAAGCCGCATCGAGCCGCCTCGTCCGCACAATATTCGACTCTCTAGCAAGAACCGTAGAGAGCCGTAGATTCTTCTCGCATGCCCATGGAGATCTATATGCCTTTCTAGATCCATCCGAATGGACGACTAGAGAGTGGCAGAGCCGTGCCCGCGTACCCGTCTATACGCGGCTATTGGACGTGTCCAAGAATCGGCTAGAGAGCGGCAGAGAGGCTCTGCTCCGCGGCCACCACCGCCGCCCGGACGGTCCTGCCGCGTTCCGCGGTCGACACGGCGAACACGACCTCGGCGTCCCGGCCGTCGACCCGGGCCGGGAAGGAGACGAAGCGCCAGCAGCCCTCCCGCCACACGTCCAAGGGCAGCGCGCTCGTGACGACGTTCTCGTGCTCCGCCCACTCCGGGCTGTCGTACAGCGTCGCGTACGTCTCCTCGATCGGGCTCCGTCGCCGCTCGCACGGCATCGCCGGCCGCCCATGGCCGGGCGGCAGCCCGCGCCGGCCGAGCAGCGCCGACAGCTCCGGCGACAGCATCGCGAACAGCGCCAGCTCCATCGCGAGCACGAGCCCGACGACGACCTCGACGTCCCGCAGCACGTCCAGCCCGGCGTGCGGCGCGCCCAGCGAGGCGATGGCGGCGCAGGTGAACAGCACCGCCCGCAGCACGCTCCGCCGCCCGACCCGCCGCCCGCTCAGCCCGCCGAAGCACCCGCACCCGGCATCGGGACGGCCGACCCGCAGCTCGCTGACCACCCAGGTCGCCGCGGCGAACGCCACCGTCGTCGCGACCCGCACCGAGAAGTGCGACGTCACCAGCAGCGCCAGCCCGAGCAGCCCCTCGCCGATCCCGACCCCGACGGTCATCCGGCGGCTGCCGCGCAGCGCCGACATCCGCGCGAGCGCCGCCGGCACCGGGACGCCGTGCACATGGTCGGGCGCCTCCACCGGCTGCTCCCGCACCGCCAGCTTCGCCAGGCACGCGGCCAGCAGCACCCCCGCCAGCAGCAGCACCTGCGTGTTCTGGAAGGCCGTCACCATGGCGCACCCGGCCGGACCGCGACGTTGAAGCAACCCGCGTCGAGCTCTCCCCCCAGCCCCGCGAACACCGCGGGCGTCAGCTCGACGATCCGCCCCCGCGGGGACGTCTCGCACTCCACGCAGCGGTCGCAGAACCGGGCCGCCAGGCAACCGCACTCGACCACCGGCACCCGGGCGGCGCGTCCCCCGCACTCGTTCCGGACACCGATCTCGCTGCCGAGCGACAGGTACGGGAACGGGACGCAGCCGGACGGGGCGTCCGCGCACCCCCCGGCGTCTCCCTCGGAATCGACCGCCGGGTAGGCCGCCCCGTCCGGCGTCCCACCGCCCCCGAACCAGGTCGCCGTCCCGCGCAGCACGTCCGGCACGGGCGCGGCGACATCCGGTGCGGCGAGATCATCGGGCCGGTACCCGGGCTGCGACGTGCCCGGGGCCACCGCCCACGGGCCGTCCGGAGACCGCACGCAGATCACGTCGATCAGGTAGCCGGGCTCCAGCCGCGGATGCCGCACGAGCACCCGTTCGAACGCCTGCGGGGGGATCACCACATGCGTCCGCCCCCGGTGGGGACCCATGTCCACCTCCACGGTGTCCCCCCGGTACGCGACGATCGTGCCGGCGACCCGGGTGATGTCGACCCAGATCCGGCCGGCGCCGAGCCCGTCGTCCGCCGGCCGGATCACCACCGACCGCCCCGGCCGCAGCGCGGCGAGGCCCCCGCGCCCGCCGTGCCAGACCGTCGTCCCGTCCCCCATCGCCAGCCGGATCTCGACTTCTCCCGAGTCGAGCCCGCCCGTCCCTGAATCCGGCCGGTGGACTGTCGCCGCGGCCAGGATCAGCAGATGGGGGCTCGCGTCCAGGACGGTGCCCGTGATCACGGTCAGCGGGGGCGCCGCGCGCTCCGGCGCACGCGCGGACGCCGGGAAGACGGCCGCGCGCCGGCGGCGGCGACTCGCCCCTCGGGGGTGGGCTGACGGCATCGCGTGGCTCCGACGTAGATCATTACTGCGGGTCACCGCCGGTGAGACGGTGCGTCAAGAGTCACGTGCGGTGACAGTGCTTGTCGACGGATTTGTTGCGATAAGTCAGTGAGAGGACAATCTTTGATCTACCTGGGGTGAAGATTATGCTCCGGTTGGCCCGGACATACCTTTAATGTGAGACCGTAATTACGATCTACATGCGATCGTCAGCCATACCGGGAGCGCGTTCGGCCGGGACCCGGAAAAGGCCGGCCGGAGGCGGCTCCGCAACCCCTGGTCCGGTGGTGAATTGAACGGGACGCGCCATGAGGAGTTCCGCTCGTACGTCGCGGAACGCGGCGCCGTGCTGCTGCGGGCCGCGACCCAGCTGACGAGCGACCGCGCCGACGCCGAAGACCTCCTCCAAGCCGCCCTGACCAAGACCTACCTGGCCTGGGACCGCATCCAGGACCGCGCCGCCGTCGACGGCTACGTCCGCCGCGCCATGGTCAACACCCAGATCTCCTGGTGGCGGCGCCGCAAACTGGACGTCTACCCGACCGACCACCTCCCCGACCGCCCCAGCACCGACGACCACGCCCACCGCTCCGAAATGCGCGACACCCTGAGCCGCGCCCTCCGCCGCCTCCCCGAACGCCAACGCATCACCGTCATGCTCCGCTACTACGAGGACATGTCCGAACAGGAGATAGCCGACTACCTAGGCGTAAGCGTAGGCACAGTGAAAAGCACAGTCTCCCGAGCCATGACAAAACTCCGCACCGAAAACGAGTGGTACTAAGGAGTGCTGTTCTTATTTGCAGTGCCCTTGGCGGTCAGGCGCTGGGGCGCCTTCCCTTCAACGGGCACTGCGCGCGATCGCTGCATCGCTCCGACTCGCCCTGGGGGCTCGCTGCGCGATCAGGTTCCTCGCTGTGCTTATTTGCATTGCCCTTGGCGGTCAGGCGCTGGGGCGCCTTCCCTTCGGCGGGCACTGCGCGCGATCGCTGCATCGCTCCGAACTCGCCCTGGGGGCTCGCTGCGCGATCAGGTTCCTCGCAGGCTCGGAACCTGCCTTCGGACGCGATCGCAGGCGTTGGGGTTGTTGTGGGGTTGGTGCGGTGGCTGGGGTCTCCGTGCCCTGGGACAGCGGCCCGGTGTTCGGCGCTGATGATGCTGATCCGGGCGGTGCTGTGCGGTGCGGTCGGCGCACCGCTTGGGGGCCGATGGCGAGCGGGCTTCTTGCTTTGCTCACGGGTGTGGGGGTGTGTCTGGTTTTGGGGGCGTTCTGGGGTTACTTTCGGTCTTGTGTGGGGCTTGCCGTGGTTCGAGGGTGGGGGTGGCAC
>NZ_SMKM01000332.1 GCF_004348665.1 Actinomadura sp. GC306
CCCCCACACCTTGGCCACCAGCCCCCGCGCCTCCAACGCACCCACCAGCGCCAACGCCCCCGACCGCCACGACTCACCCAAAGCCACCCGAGCCACCACACGACCCACGAACACCACCCACTCCCCCGCGCTGGTCACCTGCATCGCCCGAGGAGCAGCCCAGCCGGACGATCCGGCAGACCCGCATAGGCTCCCCGCCACCTCCATTAGAGGTAGCTCTATTGGAGTGCCGTAGGCTCTACTTGTCAATAGAGCTAGCTCTATCGATCAGGTGCGGCGGAGAGATGCCGTTACCGTGGTCCGCGACGCGAGCGAGGAGACATGCATGGGCATCGGGTACAAGGAGCTTGCAGACGTCCTACGGGACGCTGTGCTTCGAGGCGACTACCCGCCAGGAAGCACCCTGCCCAAGCAGGAGACGATCGCCCAAGAGCATGAAGTCAACATCAAGACCGTTCGCCAGGCCGTTCGGGTGCTCGAAGCCGAGGGGCTGGTCACTCCTGTCCGGCGACGCGGCACCGTCGTACGTCCAAGGCCACCGATGAAGCGGCTCGGCATCGAGCGGTACGCCAAGAGCAACTGGAAGTTCGGTGGCCTGGTGGCCTTCGCCGCCGACCGTGAAGCGTCAGGACGTGCCTGGAAACCGACCGATCAGACACAGCAGGTGCGGCTGACCGAGGCCGATGCCGAGGTCTCCGCAGCTTTCGAGCTCCAGGTAGGCGCCCCGATCTACGAACGGGCCCGCCTGGTGCAGGACGGCGACACCCCTACCCACACGCTGACCAGCTACTACCGGCCGGAGGACGTCGAAGGCACTCCCTTGGTCGACCCGAGCCCAGGCCCAGCCGGCCGAGGAGGCGGATTCGCAGTCCTCACGCTCCAAGGGTTGGAGCCGGACTCCATAACCGAAACCGTCCACGCACGGATGCCAACACGGCAAGAGGTCGATCTACTACAGCTACCCGGCGGAGAACCCGTGATGGTCCTTCAGCGCAAGACCTTCACCCGCGACGGACGACTCATCGAGTACGCACGCGGCGTCCACTCTGCTTCACGCTTCTCCTGGTCCTACACGTTCAAGATCCCCGACTGAGGAGCCGGCGTGCCCGACGATGCGACTGTGCCCGAAGCGTTCCGGCTCGACGTAGACACGCTGTGGGAGTACCACCACATGCGTCACACGATCCGGCCGTGTGACGTCGGTATCGGACTGGGCAGCCACGATCTAGGAGTGGCGACCTTCGCCGCCGAGCTGTATCACCAGGGCATGTTTTCGAGAGTAGTGTTCACTGGCGCTAACGCTCCCACGACCGTCGACCGATTTCCACGGGGCGAGGCAGTCCACTACCGCGAACACGCCATTAAATTAGGCGTTCCCGCCGATGTAATCCTTGTGGAACCCAATGCCACCAATACCGGTCAGAATATCGAGTACACCCGAGCGCTCCTCACCGAACACGCCGTCGAGGTCGCTTCAGCCATATTGATCTCGCGCCCATACCAGCAACGCCGCGCGTACTCCACCGTGAGGAAGCTGTGGCCAGAACTGGAAGTCATCTGCGCGTCCCGACCACTCCCACTGAGTGACTACGTTGAAAGTATCGGCGACGCGAGCCGAATGATCAACATGCTCGTAGGCGACACTCAACGGATCATGGAATACCCGAAGCGGGGGTTTGCCATCCCGCAGGAAATTCCGGCCGAGGTCGCGGATGCCTATCACCGGCTAGTTAAAGCAGGCTTCACGAGCAGACTCCTATAAGGGTGGCCGGCTAGCAGCAAGCCATAAAAACCAATACGCAGTAGCTCAGGATTCGCGCCCCAGGGCACGCATTCCAGCTTCCGCCACCTCGGGGGAAACAATCACCGCAACCAGTTCACCATCCTTGGTCAGCGGCACATTCTTGCCCTCGCGCACACTCTCGATATACAGGTCTAGTGCAGCCTCGAACAAAGACGTATCCGCGTATTCTCGCCCCGGTTGCGGTTCCCTCATGGCTCCAGACTAACCGGCTGCATCGCTACGCCGAGCAGGCCCTAGACCAACTCGCCGTCACCTGGTACGCAACCGGCATGGACCGCGTCCCCGACGTCCGCCGCGCCCTCCAGCCCTGGGCCGACACCGACAGCGTCCGCCGCCTGGACGACGGTTTGTACGGATGGCAAACGACCCTCAGCGCGCTGCAGCGTTGAACTCAGCGATACGGCCCGGAAGCTCACCCAGCGAATCAATCCGCATCGTCGGAACGCGGTCGACTTCCGGGTCGTCCTGCTGAACGATCCCCCACGGACCCCGCCGGATCAGCGCCGTCCGCAACCCCATCTGCGCCGCGGACATGATGTCGTTGTCCAGCCGGTCACCCACATAAAGCACCTGCTCGGCCTCACACGGCGCCGCCTCCACCACACACCGGAAGAACCCCGGATCAGGCTTGGACACACCCCAGTCATCCGAGGTCGCGATCATGTCGCTAGGCAGGTCCAGCGACCGCAGGACGCCCCCGGCCCGCACCGTCTGATTCCCCGCGATCCCGACCCACAGCCCATCACCCCGCAGCTTCGCCAGCGTCGGACGCGCATCCGGGTACAAGTTCTCTTCCCCAAACGTCTCAGGCCGCCCGACCTCGTCCCGCTCATCGCACGCTGCGTCAGATCGACCC
Organism: Actinomadura sp. GC306; assembly: GCF_004348665.1. Taxonomy (GTDB): domain Bacteria; phylum Actinomycetota; class Actinomycetes; order Streptosporangiales; family Streptosporangiaceae; genus Spirillospora. The sequence continues at coordinate 2,661 of NZ_SMKM01000332.1, forward strand.
CAGGCGCAAAACCTGGAATGTCTCCCGATAGTCCAACCGTCCGAGCAATCACCGCCCCGAACATCGCCTCGAACGTATCCGAGGCCCCCAACCAGTCAGCCCATGTTCCAGGCTCCCGAGACTCATCAACCACACACACTCGCCCACATCGAACACCACAGCGCGAATTATGGGACCTAGCCTAGAATACGCCCCAAACTTACCGCCGCCCCTCCCTTTCCGCTGAGCTACGGGTTTATCTTCTTGGCTAGGTTGCTGATTGCGCGGGACAGTTCATGGATCGTACCCTCAGCCAGCACAGGACCTTCAAGGAGGAGGGCGTTTAGATCTAGCACGTACTCCAATGGCTCCAACTCGCCCGCTGGGCCTTCTCCCGTCACATTGATTGTGTAGGACTTAGGAATATCCGCTTTGGCGAGCTCGAATCCAATGTCCAGGAAATGCATAATTCGCCCATTGGGCGGGATGGCTGGAATTCCTTCTTTGAGTGCGGTCTTTTCACCAATTTTTTCATACTTCTCATTTGCGGATCGCAGGGGCGGGTTGAATGTCACGCGAACGTTTTTGGCGACCGATCGTCCGGAGTTCTCTATCACCAGCAGAAGCATCTGCCCGTTTCTCGGATCTGGCCTAATATCCACGTAGACATATGGCTGCACCGCGTCTCGCCAAAGTTCCTCTTGGAGTCTATAAGACTCCTTTGCGGTTGCGGCCTGGTCTTGGGCAGAATTGGCCTGGTCTTTTGCGTGACGAACCTGGCGCCAGCTTGCAAGAGCGGCTACCACCGCAACTATGGCCGCAGCAATCGCAATCCAGTCAGCGGACTTCATATAGGCTCTACTCTCCAGTAAGCATTGCTTGGACGATGATGGTTAGGCGGTTGGGTGAGCAGCGGGCCTTCCGCGGGATGTGCCAGCGCTTGAGCGTCGCGGCGCCCTGTTCGCCGAGTGCGCGGACCTTGGCGTGGTAGCGGTTGAACAGCTTCTTGCGTTTGCCGAGCTTGCGGCGCTTGTTGCGCTTGTAGGGGGTGCCGACCGCGCCGCCGGCCCCGACATATGCCTTGGCGGCGTAGCAGGCGATCGCGCGGCTAGTGAGGGCGTGGATGATGCCGTGGGTGCGGGCGGCGGTCAGATCGTGTGTCGAGCCGGGCAGCGCTGGGGAGGCCCAGATCAGCTCGCCGTTGGGGTCGGTGAGGAACTGGATGTTCACCCCGTGCCGGTGGTGCTTGCCGCTGTAGTACAGCCGGTCGTTGGGGCCGGCCAGGCGGTCGATCGGCGCCAAGGTGCCGTCCAGGATCACGAACGCCTTGCGCTGGGCGATCCGCATCGCCTCGCGCAGATCGGCGGCCCTGTCGGGCGGCAGCGCATGGCGGCTGGGCAGGGCGAGTTGGACCTCGGCCTGGAGGTGAGCTCGGACGAGGCGCCGCCTGGCAGTGGTGGCGGTGGTCCGCTTCCGATCACCTCGTTGCGGATGGGGCACCTGTGGGCACCGTCCTCTTGAGGTAATCTGTGATCAAATATTCGCCGCGCGGGAACTCATTCCTCACGATTCTGTACTAGCCGCAACTCTGGGCGTGAATCGTCCTGTCCCAGCAAACGACGCAAGTAAGGCAGCTTCCACTTGAGCTCACGCGATAGATGATCTAGCGTGAGCCCTTGGGACTCGGCAACTTCAAAAGCTCTCCCGAGAAGACTCGGCATCTCCCCTGGATAGTGAGTTACCGGCTCGGCGGCAAAGAACCCCAAGTTTTCCATCTGGTTCAACCTCTGATATGCGCGTCGTGCCGTAGCCTCCGAGAATAGTCCCAATTCCCTGGAGCGATAAATAAGCGACTTCATCGAAACGCCCCATGTCCGACTCGTTCGCTCCAGAGATGAGAAGTCAACCCGAGGCGACAGATGTGGACCTATCTCACTTTCCGGTGTGAGGAACTCAGCAGCGAATACGTCTGCATCCTTTTCTTGCCTAACGTCACCCGGAAGTGCGTCATGGTGCAGCAGGAGGTGTCCCAACTCATGAGCGGCAGTGAATCGGTGGCGATATACGTCATCTGCACGGTCAGGCGTCAGGACGACGAGGGGGCGCGAAAGCTTTGAGGTTGAGAAAGCGTCGATCCGGGGAGTGTCTTTTCCAGCAAAGGCCACCAGCGTAACGATGATCCCGTGAAGTTCCATCGTTCTAACCAGGTGCGACACTGGACCACTCCCCAAGCCCCAATACTGTCTCAAGGAGCGTGCTGCAGCCGCAGGGTCGTTAGCGATATATCCTTCGATAATTTCACCACTTGCCAAACCCGGAACATCGACATGGGGAAACTGTACACGCTTCTCAAGCGCATAAGTCAATTCCCACATTTGTTCGACGAAAGCAACCGCCTTGCTTCGTTCGCCGACCCTGGTGGAACGGAGCTTCCTGAAATGGGCTGCTGATGCGTCGAGGCGGGCATGCGGGCGACCGATCACGAAAAAATCCAGGGGCACATCAAGCACCTCCGAAGCTCGCTCGATGTGGTCGGGCCGAGGGGGGGTAGTGCCGGACTCCCATTGACCAACAGCCGCCGCCGATACCCCTATCTGTTCGGCAAGCCTCGTTTTTGTGAAGCCCATGAGCAGTCGAGCTTGAGTAAGCCGTGCCGGATCAAACGCCGCCGCCACATCGCTTGCCCCAGGCTTCTGGTTGACGCGATATGCGACTAGGTCAAGTTGCCTAAACTTCATCCTCTCCTGCTTCCGGCGTCGTCGTGGGCGGCTCCTGCGTGGGCTTGCTAAGCGGTGGCTGCGGCTTCAATACCGGCTCTTCCAAGGGGCCTTCGTCGAATGAACGCGCGGAGGACTCTGGAGTAAAGGGATGGATTGGCTTGAGCGGCTGCGGCGCCGGCCCCACACCACCTTCACCGAAACCGAAGCCGGGGATTCCTTGAGGAAGACGCTCTCTATAGAGCCAGGTGAGGTATCCGCCATCGTCGACAAGGACGACATCTCCCCACTCCGCCAAGAGAATGCCAGACTGGGGATTGCTAGCATAAGCCACGAGCACAAGACGCACCTGCTGCGCCATGTCCCGAAGAGTCTCTGCAACCTCTTCGTATTCGGCGTTCAGGGCCTCGTCGTCCAGATCTGCTTCATCTAGGCGGAGCTGCTGGTGCCCGGTCTCCGGCGTGAGAGACAGTAGGTGCCGCCGAACCTCGGATAGCTTCATTCGCGCCCGGTCGACCGGACGGTCAATCTTGTCCGCGTATCGCCATGGGTAGATGACCGTGTTGCCGATCACCGGCAGCTCATAGCGCGCCCTCGTTGGCTTAATGACGTAGAAGCCATCGACACCGCGCAGATGGTTCACCAGCTCCTGATGCTGCGCGAGCCAGATGAGCCCATACGCCTCGTTGGTCTCCAGGCCGAGGCTCACGTGCCCCTCAAGGGCTCTTCTGTGCGCTTCCTCCAGAGCCGCCGGGATTCGGACGATGAGCTCCTCTGCCGCGGCACCGAAGCGCGCCCTGGCCCAGTTGGACGGTCCGGTCACGAGAGTCTCCACTTCCAGCGGTCTCCGCTTTGACTGCGAGCCTCAACGTACCACGAGCGCTTTAGTTTTCCTCAGAATCCGCTCAATGTCGCGCCTACCTGCAGGTTTGTCACCCTGTCAGCCGCAAAGTTCAGTGTCACGGTGGAAGCCAGCCAGCACACGCACGCGTTGACTTGGTCAGAAAGCCGCGAGAAAGCGACGAGAGACCTAACTGCGTCGCACGGCGCCGGGCAACGTTTGACCAGGTCAGCGCATGAGAAGCAATGTGACTCGGCGCGGCCTCCGGAGCCGTGTGCGCAGGGTTCGAAGCCTGCAGGGGCACCTCAGATGATCTATTGAGACCCAGGCTGACCAGGTTCCTCGCCTGCTGCCGAGGTTCGCTACGTGTGCGGTCGTGTGGCC
>NZ_SMKM01000333.1 GCF_004348665.1 Actinomadura sp. GC306
GACCGAGCCCGGCCCGACCCCCACGCCGACTCCGACGCCGACCGAGCCGAGCGGCACGAACCTGAGCATCGGGGCGGGCTCCGACGGCTCCAGCAAGGCATCCGGGACGAGCTACGGCAACGTCCGCGACGGTGACATGGGCACCTACTGGTCGCCGGCCGGCTCCACCGGCTCCATCTCGATCAAGTGGGGCTCCGCCACCACGGTCTCCTCGATCAACATCCGGGAGGCGGCGGGTGCGGCGGGCGCCATCGGGTCGTGGCGCGTCCTGAACCACGACACCGGCACGGTGCTGGCCGCCGGCAGCGGCGCGGGCGCCATCGCCGTCCCGCGCACGACCCTCCGCAAGATCACCTTCGAGATCACCGGCTCGTCCGGCACCCCCCGGGTCGCCGAGTTCGAGACCTACGCCGGCTGAGCCTCCCCGTCCGGCCGCGCAACCCGCTCGCCCGGCCGGTCCGGCCCGCCCCGGACCGGCCGGACAAGCGGCACGGACTGTCATCCGTGATCCAGTAAGGCCGTGAGGCGTCAGCCGCGATGCCGTGAGGCGTAATCCCGCGATCCCGCGATGCCGTGAGGCCGCGCTACGCCCTTACGCGATCCAGCCCTTACGCGATCCATCCCTTACGCGATCCATCCCTTACGTGACCAGCCCTTACGCGATCCAGCCGTCCTCGCGTGCCTGCTCCAGTGCCTGCTCCGCCGCGCGGCTGTCGAGCATCTCCAGCCCGCGGACGGCCCAGAAGCGCAGGGTCTCGTCCGGGCTCTCCAACTGGTCGCGGAACACCGCCAGCGCCTCCGGGGCGCGGGCCTCGGCGATGAGCTCCAGCAGTCGGCAGCGCAGGTCGTCGTCCGGCTCCGCCGCGAACTCCTCGATCAGCTCGCCCGCGTACGCGTCGGCGTGCTCGCGCAGGAAGTCGAACGCGCCTTCCCGGGCCTGGGGATCCGTCTTCCGCATGAGCAGCATGGCCTGCTCGAAACGCCGCCGCGACATGCGCCCCACTCTACGGCCGGGCACCGACGAACTGCCGGACATGCCGCCCATACCTCCGGATTACGGGCCGGACGTGCGGCTTTCGTTTACCGCCGCCGCCCGGGGAATAGTCCGCCACAGATGCATTGGAGGCTGCCATGGCCATCTACCAGTACCGCTGCGAGAACTGCGGGGCGTTCGACGTCTCGCGCCCGATCGGTACCGCCGCCGACGCGGAGGACTGCGCGGGCTGCGGCGGGGCGGCGGCCCGCGTGTTCACCGCACCGCACCTCACCCGCACGTCCGGCCCGCTCGCGCGGGCGCTCCAGGCCCAGGAGGCGAGCGCCGACGAGCCGCGGGTGGTCAAGCGATCACCTTCGTCCAAGCCCGCGGCACCGCCCGCCGACCCGCGGCACGCACTGCTGCCGCGCCCCTAAGCCCGCCGACCGAGCCCGCCAACTGAGCTCACCAACGGGGCCCGCCACCCAGAGCCCGCCAATACAGCAGGGCCCGCCGACAGAGCAGGGCCGCCAACAGACATTCACCGGAGGAAGCCATGCCCGAAGTCGTGTTCCGCGTCGACCAGTCGAAGTCGATGCGCGACCAGGATGTCCCCGGCCATAACCGGTGGCATCCCGACATCCCGGCGGCGGTCACCGTCCGTCCCGGGTCGGAGGTCCGCATCGAGTCCCGGGAGTGGATGGACGGCCAGGTCGCCAACGACGACTCGGCCAACGACATCCGGGACCTCAACCTCAACGTCAACCACATGCTCAGCGGCCCGATCGCGGTGGAGGGCGCCGAGCCCGGCGACCTGATCATCGTCGACGTCCTCGACATCGGCCCCGTCCCGCAGGAGACCGGCCCGATCGCCGGCCAGGGCTGGGGCTACACCGGCATCTTCGCCCGGGGCAACGGCGGCGGTTTCCTCACCGACTGGTACCCCGACGCATGCAAGGCGATCTGGGACTTCCACGGCCAGATGGCCACGTCCCGCCATATCCCCGGCGTCCGCTTCACCGGCATCACGCACCCCGGCCTGTTCGGCACCGCGCCGGACGCCGACATGCTCGCCCGCTGGAACCGCCGCGAGCAGGCCCTCATCGACACCGACCCGGACAAGGTCCCGCCGCTCGCGCTGCCGCCCCAGCCGGAGGAGGTCCTCGCGGGCACGCTCACCGGCTCCGACCTGGAGCGGGTCGGCCGCGAGGGCGCTCGCACCGTCCCGCCCCGCGAGAACGGCGGCAACCAGGACATCAAGAACTTCAGCCGGGGCGCGCGGGTGTTCATGCCCGTCTTCGTGGACGGCGGGCTGCTGTCCACCGGCGACCTGCACTTCAGCCAGGGCGACGGCGAGATCACGTTCTGCGGCGCGATCGAGATGGGCGGGTTCATCGACGTGCACCTCGACCTGATCAAGGGCGGGATGGAGAAGTACGGGGTGACGACCAACCCCATCTTCATGCCGGGCAACGTCGAGCCCCGCTACGACGAGTTCATCTCGTTCATCGGCATCTCCGTCGACCACCGGGACGACACCAACCACCACCTCGACGCCACGCTGGCCTACCGGAACGCGGTGCTGAACGGCATCGAGTACCTGAAGAAGTTCGGGTACACGGGCGAGCAGGCGTACCTGCTGCTGTGCGCGGCGCCGATCGAGGGACGGCTCAGCAGCGTCGTCGACATCCCGAACGCCTGCTGCTCCCTCTACCTGCCCACGGCCATCTTCGACTTCGACGTCCGGCCCACGGCGGACGGCCCCGTCCGCGTCGACCGCGGCCAGTGCGCCACGGCGGACTGACCAGAACCGGCACACGGGGGCCGGCACCCCAGGCAACGGGGATCTGCACCACCCGGGGGGCGCGCTCAGAGGTGGTCGCGCGGAATGACGATCGACCAGTTCCGCGAGTACACCCGGTTGTCGCGCTCGTAGGCGTCCAGTTGCGCATGGAGGTGGAAGTCCGTCTCGGTGGAGGTCAGCTTGGTGCGGGTCTCCGTACTGACCTCCCAGTCGTCCCGGACGAACCCCATGCGCCACTGGACGTCGCCGTAGACGGAAGTGAAGTCGTCGCCGGTCCAGCCGTAGGTCTCGGTCACCCGGCGCTCGATCTGCATATCAATGTCGTCGATACGGACGACTCCCAGGTCCTTGACCACATGCAGCGCCGACTTGTACGTCACCAGGTCGCGGGACACCGTCCAGCCCTGCTCACCCGACTTGAGCAGGGTCGTCGGGAGGGGCGGTGTCCCCTCCGGCTCCCCGAAGGGGGTCACGGACGGCTCGTCGGGCGCCTTGATAGGACGCACCGGCAGTTCGAGGAAGCACGCCCCGGTGTAGAGCGCGAGGCGGACCGGCCGTGGCGGGGGCCAGGCCAGCGGCCAGTACGACGTCGACACCGACAGCCGGACCCGGTGTCCGGGCGGGAAGGCGTGCGCCATACCGTTCAGCGTGACCCGGACGTCGTACCGCTGCCCGGGTTCGAGCCGCCGCGGCATCTCGTGGTCGGTGCGGTGGGTGAGGTTGAGCAGCCCGTAGGTGACGCGGGTGGCGCGGCCGTCCGGGGCCACGTCCGACAGCCGCACGGCGACCATCGCCTCGGGGTCCGTCACCGCCAGCACGAGCCGCACCACCGGGGAGCCGAGGACCTCGCAGCGCCGGTCGAGGATGTCGCTGTCGAAGACCAGTGACCCGCCGTCCTCCTCGCGCTGGTCGTAGGGGAGGTCGGGGGGCGCGTTGTAGGAGCACCACTTGCCGGCGAACTGCCCCACCGACAGCGGCGACTCCACGGTCAGCTCCTCGCGCGGCACCCGCTCGCCCTCCGCGGCGATGCGGTTGCGCTCCAGCGGGTACCTGCGGATCGGGATACGGGGTGAGGGCCAGGACCGCTCCCCCACCCAGCGTCCCGGCCGCTGCTGGTACGCGGTGGACGGCGGCACGGTCTCCTGCATGTAGATGCGCAGGCGCGGCTCGTCCATCACGCCGTTGGCGGCGCCCTTGAGCCAGTGGTCCCACCAGCGCACCAGCTCCTGGAGGAAGCCGATCGCGGGGCCGGGTTCGCCAAGGTGGGGGTACTTGTGCGACCAGGGGCCGATGAGCCCCATGGTCGGCGCCCTGAGGTTGGCGAGGACGCGGAACACGGCGTTGGAGTACCCGTCGGCCCAGCCGCTCACGGCGAGCACGGGGCACTGGACGTCGGAGTAGTTCTCGGAGATCGAGGCGTGCTGCCAGAACTCGTCGCGGCGCTGGTGCCGCAGCCAGTTCGCGAGCCACAGCCCGCTGTGCTCCAGCCGCTCGTGCCACATGTCGCGCCACCGGTCGCCGACGATCGCGGGGTCCGGCGGGCACGACGTATAGGCGAACATCGTGGACGCCCAGGACAGGTTGTCGCTCAGCAGGCATCCGCCCATGTAGTGGACATCGTCGGCGTACCGGTCGTCGCTGAAGCACAGGGCGGCGATCGCGCCGAGGCCGGGCGGGCGGCGTGCGGCGACCTGCAGCGCGTTGAATCCGCCCCACGAGATGCCCATCATCCCCGCGCGGCCGTTCGACCAGGGCTGCGCGGCGAGCCAGGCGAGGATCTCTTCGGCGTCGCGCAGCTCGCGTTCCAGGTACTCGTCGGTGAGGACGCCCTCGGAATCGCCGGTGCCGCGGATATCGACCCGCACGCACGCGTAACCGTGCCCGGCCATGTAGGGGTGATGAATGGAATCCCGAACCGCCGTCAGATCCCGTTTCCGGTAGGGGATGAACTCCAGGACGGCCGGGACGGGGTCGTCGTCCGAGCCGACCGGCCGCCAGATGCGCGCGGCGAGCCGTACGCCGTCCGAGATGGGAATCCATACGTTCTCGTCCTCGCGCACCGCGTAGGGCAGTGACGTCACCGTGCGCATCGTGTCCCTCCCCTTGGGCCCACTTCCCGGACGGGTCTGCTCGTCCGGAGCCGGCCGGCCGCCGGCCTACTCGTCGATGTCGATCCGGAGCCGCGCGAGGCACCGCTCGTAGCGGGCCACAAGGTCGGCCTCGTCCGCGGCGCCCATGAAGATGTGGCCGATCTGGTAGCTGTAGCTGTCCTGCAGCGGCAGGTCCGACAGTCGGTCGCCCGGCCGGACGGAGACCGACACCGTCGTGCCGGGCATCTCCCGCTCGACCTCCGCGATCTCCTCTGCGCCCGGCACCCGCCGGACGACCCCGTCGGCGAAGCGCTTGAGGAACCACTTCGCGGCGACGCCGTACTGGCCGCCGCCCGGTTCCCGCAGCTCCGGGTCGAGGCCCAGCGCGAGCCGCACCATGTACTGGTGGTTCGGCACTCCGTCCACGTGCCAGAACAGCGGGGCGTGGGACTGGGAGTGGCGGGGATTCACCTCCAGCAGATTGATCGCGTCCGTCTCCCGGTTCCAGAAGAACTCCACGTTGAACGTCGTGGAGTCGAGCCCGATGCGGTCGATGACCCGCGTGGTGACGCCGACCATCCGCTCGATGACGTCCCCCGGCAGGCAGGACGGATACCGGTAGCGCTGGAAGGTCGGGCGCCCGGGATAGTCGATGGAGTCGACGACGCCATAAACGTGCACCTCCCCATCGAAGCGACACCCTTCAACGGTGACCTGGGCGCCCTCGATCGACTCCTCCGCGAGGCAGGCCATACCGCCGGCCCGCGCGATCTCCGGCGGGAGGTCGAGCCGGGCCAGCACCGACTCGAACGGCCGGCCGAGGTGGCCGATCCCCGCGCGGATCGCGGAGACCGCCCGGTCGAACCCGGCGTCGTCCACGACCTGGTACGCGAGGACGGCCGCCGCGGACTTCACCGGTTTGAGCCACATCGGGTACCGCACGCCCGGCGGCGGCCGCGCCCGGTCGCTGCGGATGTCCACCAGGCCGAACGCGGGCAGCTCGTCGGTCACCGCGCGCTGCTCGATGCGGCTCCAGTACTTGTGCTCGCACTTCACGACGGACTCCAGGCTCGCCGAGCGCAGGCCGTACCGGGCGCACAGCACGGGGACCATCGTGGTGACGGGGAAGTCCCAGAACCCGATGATCGCGTCGATCGGCCCGTCGAACGCGTCGAGCCGCTTCTCCGCCAGCGCCAGCACCCGGTCGAAGTCGATCACGCCCTGCCGCAGCTCCCGGTGCGACAGCACACCGTGGAAGCGGTAGTCCGCCGGGTGCGGAAGCCGGTGGAGCATCCGGAGATTCGGCTCGTCCAGCCCCAGCACGAACACGTTGCGCGGCATTGCTTCGCCCCCCTCGCGGGTGGGTTTCCGCTGGTGGCGCACCCAAACCGGCCGGGAGGCTTGCGGACCGGGGAAAACGCGGTTACCGTTCGGGTCACTTATAGGAAACTTTCCTATCGGTTCAACGCCGAACCACCCACCCGCCACCATCGCGGCACACCTCGGGGGACCCCGCCACCCACCCTCCTACCCCGGGAGCGATCTTGCGAAGAACCCTTCTTCCCGGCTTCCTGCTCACCGCGCTCTGCTCAGTCGTCCTCGCCCTCCTCGTGCCCGCCCCGGCGCATGCCGCCGCGGTGACGGCGACGTTCACCAAGTCGGCCGACTGGGGTTCGGGCTACGAGGCCGGCTACACGATCAAGAAC
>NZ_SMKM01000334.1 GCF_004348665.1 Actinomadura sp. GC306
GAGGTAGACGAAGCCGCGCACGGGCTGGTTCACGGCGGTGGCGAAGACGGCGCGTCCGGGGTCGACGTAGGAGGCTGGGGTGCCCTTGGCTCCGGGGCCGAGGCGGACGGCGCGGTAGACGTCTTTGCCGCCGGGCACGCGGACGGAGAAGGCGGTGAACACGCCTCCGGGGTAGTCCTTGTGCGGGTAGGAGGCGTCCGCTGGGGTGGGGCCGGGGCCTTCGTTGACGATGTCGAACACGGCGACGATGTAGGCGCCGTCCCGGTAGAAGGGTTTGACGTCCAGGCGCCGCTTGGCCTCGCCGAACTTCGCCGAACGGCTGGCGACCTTCTCGCCGTCCTGCGGGCGGAACTCGGCGGGCGGACCTGCGGCTCCGGCGCCAGCCGAGGCGGACGGGCTCGCCGTGGCGGACTGGCTAGCCGTGGCGGACGGACTGGGCGAGGTGCTGGGCGAGGCGCTGGGCGAGGCGTCCCCGGCGTCCTGCTCGATGACGTCGTGCAGCGGGACGGGGTTCGCAGGCCCCGGAGGCGACGCCCCGGGAGCCGGCTCCACACCCGGGCTCGACGTGAGCGTCGGCATTCCCGTGCCTGGCGGACTTCCGGACGGCACGGCGGTCGTGGTCTCCGCCTCGGCGCGCGCCTCCGGCTCGGTTCCGGTCCCCTCGTCCACCCCGGCGCCGACCCCCGGCGGGGCGTCGACGCCCGGCGGAGGCGCGCTGCTCGTCGTCGGCGAGGAGCCCGTGGCCGGCGCGTCCGTTGGCGGCGCGGTGGCGGTGCCGGTGACGGGGATGCCGGTGAACTCCCCCGCGGTGCCCGGCGTGAGGACGGTGACCTTCGCGACGTCCGGCGGGAGCGCGGGATACTCGGCGGCCATTTCGCGGGTGGTGCGGGGCGCGAACCCGTCCCCGCTCGTGGACCCGGTCGGCCGGTACAGCCGGCGTCCGACCGGGTCGAGCAGGTCGATCGCGAACATTACGGACTTCGTCGCCGTGTCCATGGACGTCACGCTGTAGCGCAGCACCGACTTGCCGCCCTGCCGCTCGACGCTCTTGATCTCGATGCGCGCGTGCAGCCCGTCCGCGCTGCCGAAGCGGCCTTCCTTGGCGAACGTCCCCCCGGAGTTGGCGGGACGGGCGGAGCCCCCGGCCCCGGCCGTCGGCGGATCGACCTTCACCGGCCCGTCATTCGCGCAGCCGGTGAGGAGCAGCAGCCCGGAAAGGGAGGCGGCCAGGGTGGGAACGCGGCGCATCGGTCATCCGTCGAGGAGTGGCGGGCGGGAGACGGAGGCCACAGTAGTCACCGCCGTAGCGCCTCGCCATCTTCAACGGAGGTCACCTCCGGTGCATCGGACCGGAGGCGGGGCGGGTCAGCAGGAGCCGACGTTGACGGACGTGCTGACCGAGTGGCTCCAGGGCTCGCCGATGCCGCCGCCGATGTTCAGGTCGTTGTCCACGGTGACGGTGAGGCAGACGGGGTTCTCGCCGTCGCGATTCGTCAACTCGTACTCGCCGCCGCCGACCGAGCGGATCTTCACGTTGCCGCCGCCGTGCTCGTTCACGGCGTCGTACACGTCGGACGACGCGCGGTACGACGAACCGATCCCGGACTGCGTCCCCTGGTCCAATTCGGACGCCGCGGAGGACGCGACGGACCGCACCTGCGCCGTCGAGTAGGTGCTCGACGCGTCGGCGGCGTTGACGACGGCCGCGAGGACGAGCATCATGACCGCGCCGAGGAACATGCCGAACCGGTTCAGCGCGTACGCGGCGTCGGACGGCTCGTTGGCCTCGGGGCGGCGGTACTGCCATGACGTGAGCTTCCAGTAGAGCTTCCGCTGGTCCATGCACCCGAGCGCGAAGAAGACGGCTGCCAGCAGGAAGCACATGACGATCAGAGCGGTCACGGGGACGCCTCCTCGAAGCCGGAATCACCGGTTGGATGCGCGCGCACGGCAAACCGTTCAATCCCGGGCGATCGGGGCCTGAAGCTCAGGAAAGGCGAGGACTTCTCAGGGGCGGGGCGGGTTGTCGCCGTCGTAGGTGCGTTCGTCCCGGCCTGACGGGAACCGGGGCTGACGCTGCTGCATCCGGGACATCATCAGCAGTTGGAGCGCGAACGTCACCCCGCCGACGATGATCAGGATGACGCCGATGACGTGAATGTCCACCGGGTCCGTCATCGCATCCGGTTGGATCGCGAACTTGAGGATCAGTCCGAGCGTGATCAGGAAAACACTGACGCCGATACCCATGCGATGACCTCCGCCGGACGAACCGTGGTCGTGTTCTTTAACTATCCCTTCCGATCTCCGGTCACACGTCGGCGGGCGCGCGGGATCGTTCTCAGCCGCCCTGCCGCACCGGGACCTTGCCGAGCTTTCCGAAGGGGCCGGCGTCGAAAGTGACGGAAGTGACCTTGCCGGGCGGGGCGGGCAGGTAGGCGAAGCCGCGGACGGGACGGTTCACCTCGACCCCGCCGACGGCGCGTCCTGGGTCGACATAGGAGCCGTTGGCCCCGGGTGTCACGGTGCCGATCCGGACGGTGCGGTGGACGTCCTTGCTGCCCGGTACCTGAATGGAGAACGAGGTGAAGACGCCGCCCGGATAGTCCCGATGGGAGTAGGACGCGTCCGGTGGCGTGGGCCCTGGGCCTTCGTTGACGATGTCGAACACGGCGACGATGTAGGCGCCGTCACGGTAGAAGGGCTTGACGTCGATGCGCCGCTTGGCGTCGCCGAACTTTGCCGAGCGACTGGCGACCTTCTTCCCGTCCTCCGGCCGGAAGCCGGCAGGGCCGCTTTCCGGGCTGGGCGTCTCCGGCCGCTTCACCTCGTAGGTGATCTCGACGCGGCGGTTGCGTTCGCGGGCCTTGACGTCACCCTCGGCAGCGATGGGCTCCGCCGCTCCCCTACCGCTCGCCGTGTAGGAGAACCCGTCGCCGAGCCGGGACTTCATCTCACGCATCACGGCCTCAGCACGCTTCTTGGAGAGCGCCACATTGGCGGTGTCGTCTCCGCTGCTGTCGGTGTGCCCCTCGAAGCTCAGCGAGCCTGCGGCCTTCGACTTGATCTCCTTCTCGGTCTCGTCCAGCACGTTCCCGGCGCGTCCGGACAGGTCAGCGGAGGTTCTCTCGAACAGCACGTCCGCGCGGAGGCCGACCGTCACCTGCTGGCCGCTCGTCACGGTGTCCCTGACTTCGCCTTCGGTGATGCCGTACAGCTCCACCGGGTTGCCGCGCAGCCGCGCCAGGGACGCGGCGGATGCGTCGTCGGGACCGGTGACGGGGATGCCGGTGAACTCGCCGGCCGTGCCCCGCGTGAGCGCGGTGACCTTCGTGACGCTGCGCGGGATGGCCGGGTACTCGGTGGTCATCTCGCGGGTAGCGCCGGGCTCGAAGGTCTCCCCGCCCGTGGAACCGGTGGCCTTGTAGAGGAGGCGCCCGACCGGGTCGAGTAGGTCGATCGCGAAGTTCAGCGACTTCTTGGACGAGTCGAGGGACGTCACGCTGTACCGCAGCACCGACTTCTCACCTCGGCGCTCGACGCCCTTGATCTGCACACGGGCCTGCAGCGGGGCACCCGTCCCACCGAACCGCCCTTCCTTGGCGAACACCGCCCCACCAGCGACACCCCCGGCCACCGGCGCGTCTTCCTTGTCCGCCCCACCACCCGAACAACCGACGACGAAGACGACGCCGGCCAGGGAGGCGGCAAGGGGCAGGACGAGGCGCATCGGTCATCCGTCAACGAAGGGGCACACAACGACCGCCACACTAGCCAGCCCCGATGTCCCCCTGCCATATCGCGGGCAAGCGGTACGGGCCCCACGTCGCCCACCAGCCGACTCACGAAGGAGCAGGGACGGCTGTGACGCAAATCAGGGATCGGCACGATCAATCAAAACCGAGAGATCATGCACAAACAACATCGAGTAAATCCCGGCTTCGGCGAGCTTGTTGAAAACGTCGCGAGCCAACACCTCTTCCCGCGCCGCACTCCGCTCCAAGTCGATCACCGTGACGACCACCGGGTATTGCGAAAAGGGAATTCCGTAATCATCATCGAATTCGTGAGACAGCTCGACCTGAACTTTGACCGTGTCGGCCCCTCCGGCGAAGTCGATCCCGCCGCCGGACGTACTGCTCGAACTGAGCTCGACCCCGGCCGCGCCGGCGATGTCGGAGAGGAGGCGTTCCCCCACCTCGGGAGCACGCAGAAAGATCTGATAGTAACTACTCACTCACCATTGGTGCGCGAGTCGAGCGAAAGGTTCTTGAGGGCACTGGCGAACCGGTGAAATTCATCGTGACCAATGATGATTCTGGGGCCACTGGGGTCCTGGCTGTCACGCAACGCCACGCTGTGTGAGACCACAGCAACCTCAACACAGTTGTCACCCTCGGCCGTGCTTCGTGAAGCCTTGCGCCATACCGCCTTGCTCAGGTCCATCTCTCCTCAATCACCCTTCTGATCAGGGCTCGGGTGTCTCTCACATTGAGCGCCTCTGCCTGAAGACTAGCGAACCTCTCGTGCAGGTTGGCAAGATCGTCCGGGTCTGCACTGGTCATGCCCCCTGTCCCAGTGACGAGGTACGCAGCGTCGCTGCGGTCCGCCTGAGTGGCGATGGTGAAGGCAGACCGCGCGTCCTCTACATAGACGGTTGGAAGCACCTGGAGCCGGACACCGGGACGTTCGGACAATTCCAGCAGATACTCGAGTTGCTCTTGCATAATTTCCCGTGTACCGACCTTCCTATAAAGAACACTCTCCTCTAGAACCACAAATATCTTCGGTGCCGGTTCGCTCATCACCTGCTTCTGTCTGTTCATCCGAGTATTGAGGATGTCTGCGTCCTTAACGATCTCGCCTGCGTACGCCTCGGTCTGGAAAAGTCCATTGACGATATGCGTCTCGTAGACACGGATCAGACTGGCTGTAGATTCGGCCTTCGGGAAATTGACGAAGTAGGCGGCGTACTTGACGGACTTGATCGATTCAAGCAACTTGTTCCACGCTGCGACTATCTCGCCGTTGGCTTGTAGGGCGTCGTCAAGACGCTTGGCGAAGTCCAGGCGGCACCGAGTCTTGCCGAGTTCAACGTGGCCGATATAGGCGCGGGAGACATTCACCAGGTCGGCCAGATCGACCTGCTTGAGTCCAGCCGCCTCGCGCAACCTCCTGACGACGACACCGAACGACCGCAACTCCGGCGTACGTCGACGGTTCTCAATGGTCGAGGCCATGACGATCATCCCTCCGCGATCTGGCAACCCACGCGCTAACAAAGGCAACCTGTTTGTGGGTGTTATCGAAGTCTCCTGAGAGAGTACGACCTCCCATGGCCTGATGGTGTTCACTCAATAACACAGGGTGATTGCGGCGAGTACTTCCGGTTTGACGGATTGACCCCGTTTGCGATCAGCCCTCGTCCAGGCTGGAGGGGTTCACCGATGCCCGCGGTCATGCTCGCGCCAGAGGCGCCACCGCTCGTCCTCGATCCATCCGACGAGGCGCCCGCGAAAGCGCGCCGCTATCTCACCGACCGGTTCCGCGAGCTGGGGCACGCTGACGACTTCGTCGGTCGGCTCGTGGTTACCGAGCTGGTCACCAACAGCTACAAGCACGTCGGCACCGGGCACATCATCGTGCGGATCTTCCCGGACGTGCGCGAACTGCTCACCGTCATCGAGGTCTGGGACGAGAGCAGCGCCCTTCCCGTCGTCCAAGGCGAGGACGACGACGCGGAGAGCGGGCGCGGCCTGCTGCTGATGGAACAACTCGTCCACGACTGGGGCGTCCGCCCGCTCAACGAGGAAGGAAAGATCACGTGGGCTCGCTGCGTCCGCTGAGTGCCCGGCTACTGCGGTGGCGGACCCGGCTGGGGCGCGCCACCGCGATCCGCAACCTCGACCTGCTTGCCGTCGCCGTCCAGGCCAGAAGCTACCGCTGCATCAAGCTCTACCAGGCCGACGAACTCCCGGCCCGTCCACCGCTGCTGTGGGTGTTCGCGTTCAGCCCTGATGACCACGTCCGCATCGCGGTGAGCGTCCGCGCCATCCCCGGAGGCGGCTGGGCCTACTACGACGCCGGACGCGGACGGCACGGCTACCTCTCCCCCTGCGGCGACACCGAACTGGCCGCCGACCAGGTCGACGCGCTCCTCAAACACCGCATGTTCCCCGCCACCTGGTAACCCGCCACCAGAAAGACATCACGATGACCCATCTACCTACGCCCCCGCATGGCTGGGCGCCCGCCGTTCATGCCGCGCCCACCTCACGCCCGGCCGCTTGTCCAGCGACCCCAATAGAACCGGGCCCCGACATCGCCGAGGCCCTGGAGCAACTACGCCGAACCTTTCCCGGCCTGTGCATCTGGCACGGCCAACGGACCGGCTCCTATTGGGCGCTCCTCCCGAACCGCCTGGTCGAAGCCAAGACCTCCATCGACCTCGCCCGCCAACTCCACACCGCCGGCCTCATGCTCCCGCGCCGCCCCGGCCCGCACACCCGCAACGCGGACGGCACCTGGAACGGGCCGACCCCCTCTGCCCCACGCCCTGGACG
>NZ_SMKM01000335.1 GCF_004348665.1 Actinomadura sp. GC306
GGGCCGGGGTCCGGCCGGGGCGGCGGCACCCGGGCGGCCGCCGGTCCGCCCGCTGCCGGTGCGTCTCCCGTGACCGCCCGTCCCGCCACCGGCCGGTCAGGCCGGGGCTGCACGGCGGGGGACGACGTGTCCTCGCCAGGCCGGGCGTCGTCGATCTCCGCGATCGCCTCCCGCGCCTTCGCCATCACCGTGCGGCTGTCGTCGTCGAGCAGCAGCTTCAGCTGCTCGTAGGCGAGCCTCCGCGTCGCGGCGTCCTCCGTGAGCGCCAGTTCCTTGAGCGCGTCGACGGCGACGGCGCGTACGCGTCCGAGCGGGTTCTTCGTGGCCGCGACGACCTCGTCCGGGAGCGACGGGGGCTTCGCCGTGGCCGGGCTCCAGGCCACGATCAGCTCGCCGCTCACGTCCGAAAACTTGGTGGGCGTCTGGTTGGGGTTCGTCTCGGTGACCTTCGCGTACGCGTAGTCGTACAGCTCGTCCACGGAGATGCGGCCGTCGTGGTTCTGGTCGGCCTCCCCGGTGGTCAGGCCCGTGACGAGCGCCTCGGTGAAGATCGAGGGACGGCCCTCGCGCCGCTGTCCCGTCCCGGCGAGCGAGATGTCCTTGGTCAGGTAGTGCTCGTCCAGTTCGAACGCGTACTCCAGTGCCGAGGACGACGACAGGATCGCCCTCCCCGAACCGCTCAGCCGCTCGTTGATGCCCACGCCACCGTCCCCGCGCCGCACCAGTCCCTCGACGAACGCGCCGCTGTAGCAGCAGTCCAGGAGAAGGATGATGTTGCGTGACCTGCTCTGGGACATCCGGTCCCGGACGAACGTCGAGGCGATTCCGGTCGCGCCGAGCCTCGTCACCCGCGTATTGGTGGTCGCGAAGTACAGATGCCCTGCGTCGTCCTTGACCCCGTGGCACGAGACGTACAGCAGCAGCACGTCGTCGGGTCTCTTGTCGCAGAAGAAGTCCTCGATCGCGAGGTTCACCTCGTGGACCGGGCGGTTGAGGACGCGCTGCACCTCGAAGCCGCCGATATGCGGTTCCGCGAGCGCGGACGCCAGCGCATCGACGTCGTGGGCGGGCGAGTACAGGGCACCGAGATCCGGGGAATCGTACTCGTCGGCCGCCACGAGCAGCGCTAGGCGCCTGGCCTTTCCGCGTCCGTTTCCGGATTCTGCCGATCGCATGTCTGGAGCCATTCGAACAGCCGTTGCCCCTCCGCCGGAGTCGCGGCGGACAATTCGATCGACCTGTCCCCGCAACTGATCTTCACATTTCCCCTGCGCGGCCCGAGCCAGCCGAACAGTCCGTTGATCATGGCCACCAGTGCCTGCGTCCCGGCGAGCCCGACGACCAGGCTCGTGACCGCGCCCGACGTCCCCGATTTCGCTCCCGCGGGCGGCGCGACGGCGAGCCGCTCGGCGTCCAGCCCCAGGTCTCGCAGGTCTCTGAGGAGACGCCTGCTGAGCAGGTCGAGGCGAGCAGCATCGGCGCCGTTCTCAGCGATCTCCAGCACGACGACCGCCGTCATGAAACGACCCCGCTCTTACCGGGATGATCTTTACCGTGTTTTCCACTCACACATCAAAGACGCAGGATCGCACCAAAAAGAGCACGCCAAGTATGTCTCAATTTGAAATACACCGAACGGTAACCATCGCCAATCCCCCTAAATCCACCTTTATTGACTAGGCGGGGTGGCGATCCGGGAGGTGAATGAGCCGTGGAAGCCCATGGGAATGTGGTGGCGCAGGTGCGCGACGGCGACGGGTTCCGCTTCGACGTCGCGGGCGTCCAGGACGAGCAGCCGGGAGCGGTGCGCCTCAGGGTCGTAGGCGAGGGCCAGCAGCCAGCCGTCGCCCTCCGCGGCACCCGGTTCGCGCGGCACGAACACCGGTTCGCCGAAGCCGTGCCCCGGCGGGAGCTCGTGGACGGTACGCCGGTCCTTCTCGTGGTCGTAGGCGTGGATGCCGGTGCTCTGCTCTGTCCGTCCGGCGAAGTAGGTGTAGCGGTGCGGGCGGCCCGCCTGGCGGACGTCGGCGTGCGGCAGCTCCATCGGCAGCGCGCACACCTCCTCCCCCTCGACCTTCCCGGACGGGGTGACGCGGTAGCGCACCAGGGCGTCGCCCCAGGGGAAGTCGCTCGTCCGGAAGTCGCGGAACCGTGTCGCCACCTGCGCCCAGTCGGCGAAGCGGACGAACTCGATGACGACGTCGTCCCCGTCCTCGAACGCGTTGACGAAGTGGAAGCCGAGCAGCGCCTCGTGCTCAATGACCCGCGCCTTGCCCCCGTCGCGCGGCACGAGGGTGAAGCACGTCGGCCGGTGCGGTTCGTACGTGAGGCCGTCGGCGATCGACCCGCTGCCCAGCAGGATCGGCGCGGCCTTCGGGATGACCGGGTTGACGACGAAGACGAGGTAGCGGCGCGTGAGCGCGAAGTCGTGGTTCCAGGGCGTGTACGGGAGCGAGACGCGCGGCATGTGGTGCAGTGTCCCGGCGGTGTCCACCCGGTAGCAGCGCAGGCTCCGGACGCGCGTGAAGTCCATCCCGAAGTTGAACAGCTCGCCGGTCTCCGGGCAGCGCGACGGATGCGCCGAGAACGCCGCCATCGCCTTCAGCCGGCCGCCGAACGAGTGCTCCCCGAACGTCTCCAGGCTGTCGGGGTCGAGGCGGAAGGGACGTCCGCCCTCCCACAGCGCCAGCAGCTGCCCGCCGTGCAGGACCACGCCGGTGTTGGCGACGTTGGCGGGCGGGCGGAACATGTTGCCGAGGCGTCCGCCGGGACGCTGCGTGCCCAGCCCGCGCAGCCCGACGCGGCCCTTGCGCTGCCCGTACCGGTAGTGCCTGGTGCGGACGTACCGGTTGCGGTAGCGGAGCCGGCCGTCGCCGGGGAACACGAACATCGACAGCATCCCGTCGCCGTCGAAGATGTGGTCGAGGAGGCTCTCGCCGACCTGCCAGCGGCCGGGGCCGTTGCGGTAGAGCGTCCCCGCCAGGCCGTCCGGGAGCCGGCCGTCGATCTCGGTGACGTCGTAGTCGTGCTCCTCGTCGAGGGCGTCGTAGATGCGATGCCACGCGTCGACGGCCACGGCCACTCCTCGTCCGGCGGTCCCAGGTGATGGCAGGCTGCCACATGGCCGACCCGTAGTTCAATGCCTAACGACTACGGCGGGGCAGGCGCGAGGCGGGACGAGGCGTTCCGTCCGCGAGGCGGCTCACTCGGTGCCGCAGGGCTGTGAGCAGGGGATTCGCAGGACGAAGCGGGCGCCTCGGTCGCTGTCCTCGATGGTCAGCGTCCCGCCGTGCAGCCGGGCGATCTCGCGGGCGATCGGGAGGCCGAGGCCCGTCCCGGCGGCGTCGCGGGCCTTGCCGGCCTCCAGGCGGGCGAACCGCTGGAAGACGACCTCCCGGTCCTCCTCGGCGATGCCCGCGCCGTCGTCCTGGACCTCCAGGACGCCGCACCCGTCCTCGGCGCGCACGGTGATGTCGACCCGCCTCTCGGCGTGGCGCTCGGCGTTGTCCAGCAGGTTCGTCAGCAGCCGGACGAGCCGGAGCCGGTCGCCGTGCACGGTCACGCCCTCCTGGAGGTGCGAGACGATCTGCTTCGTGCGTTCGGCCCGCGCGACCTCGATGGTGACGACGGCGCCGAGGTCGATCGCCTCCGGGTCGTGCCACGCGCCGGCGTCCAGGCGGGCCAGTTGCAGCAGGTCGGTGACGATCGCCTGCAACCGGTCGAGGCTCTGCAGGACGTTCCGCGCTGTGTGCGGCCAGTCGACCTCGTCCGGGAACAGCAGCGCCTCCTCGATCTGCGCGCGGGCGCCGGTGATGGGGCTGCGCAGGTCGTGCGAGGCGTCCGAGGTGAAGCTGCGCTGCCGCTCCAGGGCGCTGTCGAGGCGGTCCAGGGTCTCGTTCACGGCCTCGGCGAGCCACCGGATCTCGTCCCGGTGCGGCGGCACCGTCACCCGGCGGCCCGACTTGCTCGCGGTGATCTCCGCCAGCTCGGCGCGGATCGCGTCCACCCGTGTGAGGACCTGGTCGGTCGTCGCCCAGGCCCGCAGGCACGCGATCATGGTGAGCAGGAGCGACGCGCAGACCAGGAGCATCAGGTGGCCGGAGCTGACGTACCAGGGGACGGTGGGCGTCGCCGCCTGGACGAACCGGTCGCCGCCCTCGTTGTAGACGCGTAGGACGATCACCCACTGGCAGCCCTTGAGCCCGTTGGGCGGGCAGAGTTCGCGCGCCTCGTAGATGTTGTGCGGCGCCGGACGGAAGTCCGCCATCGGGGGGCCGGCCAGGGCTCCGGACGTGGCGGCGACCACCTGCTGGTCCTCGTCGACCACCTGCAGTGCGACGTCCTTCGGTGCGTTGAGCCTGCCCCGCACCGGCCCCTGCACGGTCTCGTACGCGACCCGCAGCGCCGCGGTGACGGTCTGGATCCGGGCGGCCTCCGCCGTGTGGCTGCGAAGTCCGACGAGGATCAGCGCGCAGACGATCACGGAGACGACGACGGCGACCGTCCCGGTTGTTGCGGTCATACGGACCCGTATGGACCATGTGCGCCGTCCGTTCACCCGACCTCCCGCTGGTGAGGTAATCACCGCGCAGGCCGGGATCAGTCCTCTGAACAGCAGCGATGCCCCCAAGAAAGGTCAAAGGAATCCTTCATCGCTACCCGGGGATTGCAGAAGCATTACCGCTGGACAAGCGCGCTGTTAGCATTGCTGCTTATGGAGCTGCGGCAGTTCGAGTACTTCGTGGCGGTAACGGAGGAGGCCGGTTTCACCAAGGCGGCGGCCCGGCTGCACGTCGCCCAGCCGGGGGTGAGCGCGCAGATCCGGCAACTTGAACGCGAGCTGGGGCAGCCGCTGTTCGACCGCTCCGGACGGACCGTCCGGCTGACCGAGGCGGGCGAGGCCGTCCTCCCCTACGCGCGGGCGGCACTCGCGGCCG
Source organism: Actinomadura sp. GC306 (assembly GCF_004348665.1). Classification (GTDB taxonomy): domain Bacteria; phylum Actinomycetota; class Actinomycetes; order Streptosporangiales; family Streptosporangiaceae; genus Spirillospora. The sequence continues at coordinate 4,938 of NZ_SMKM01000335.1, forward strand.
TCGAAGGCGCGCGGCAGGCGGTGGACGAGCTGACCGGCCTGCTGCGCGGGCACGTCACGATCGGCACGATCGACTGGATCCAGTCTCTCGACCTTCCCGGCATGCTCGCCGATTTCCACCGCGACCATCCGAACGTGGAGATCACGGTCGTCCAGCATGACGCGGTGACGCTGGCCGGGGCGCTGCGGGACGGACGGGTCGACCTCGCGTTCCTCAGCCTCGGCTCCGAACCGCCCGAGGGCCTCACGACGCGGATCGTCCTGGAGCAGCACCTGTTCGCCGCCGTCGCCCGCGATCACGCGCTGGCGCGGCGGTCCAGCCTCCGGCTGCAGTCCCTCGCCGAGGAGGATCTGATCAGCCTGCCCAAGGGGACGGGGCTGCGGGCCGTCCTCGACGAGGCCTGCGCCGCCGCCGGCCTCAGCCCGCGCATCGCGTTCGAGGCCGGCGAGCCGCCCGTCCTGGCGCAGTTGGCCGCGCACGGGCTCGGCGTCGCCGTCCTGCCCGAGTCCGCCGCCCGCGCGCTGCCGGACGGCCTGCACGCGATGCCGATCGTCCGGCCCCGGCTGACCGGGCGCATAGCGCTCGCCTGGCGCACCGAGGGCCCGCGCAGCCCCGCCGCACGCGCCCTCATCGCCCGCGCCGGCGACCACCTCCCACCCCGTTGACTTGCGGCGTGTTGTTGTTATCCGGCCTGCCATAACAACAACACGCCGCAAGTCAACGAAGGCGGTGGAGCTTGGGGGGCGCCGCGCTAGGCGGCCGAGCGGGCGCCGGCCTCCCGGAGGACACGGCGGAGCACGTCCGGCTTGTTGGAGATGATGCCGTCCACCCCGAGCTGGGTGGCTCTCCGCATCTGCGCGGGGTCGTCCACCGTCCAGGTGAGGACGTCCATACGCGCCGCCTGGACGCTCTTCACGTAGGCGGCGGTGAGGTCGCGGTACGGGGGGTTGATCTGGTCGGCGAACGATGCCAGCTTCGGCAGGTCCGCCAGCTTCGGAGTACCGATCAGCCCCACCGGGACCCTGGGCATCTCGGAGTGGAAGCGGCGCACGGAGTCCCAGTCGAACGACTGCACGGCCAGGCGACGCTCACTCGGATCGATCCGCAGCCACGACGGCGAGCGCTTCAGGGCCGCGGCGATGCGCTTCTCAATGCCGGGGTAGAGCCCCGGGCTCTTCATCTCCAGCAGCAGGCCGAGCCTCTCTCCGCTCATGGCCTTGAGTACCTGGGCCAGGGACGGAACCCGCTCCCCCTTGTACTTCGTCCCGAACCAGGAGCCCGCGTCCAGCTTCCTGATCTCGGCCAAGGTGAAGTCGGAGACCTTCCAGGGCGCGCGGTCCGGATACACCTGTTCGACGTTCGTCGTGCGGGCGAGCGTGGTGTCGTGCATGAGGACGAGCTTGCGGTCCTTGGTCTGCTGCACGTCGATCTCGAACACGTCCGCGCCCTGGCTCCTGGCCAGCCGGACGGCCGCGAGCGTGTTCTCAGGCGCGTACGCCGACGCCCCCCGGTGCGCGACGTTCGCGACCTTCTTGCTGGGCCAGAGATCGATCAGGGGGCGCGGCTCGGGCGTCCCGGTGGTCCTGGGTCCAGGGG
>NZ_SMKM01000336.1 GCF_004348665.1 Actinomadura sp. GC306
CGTGGGGTGAGGGGACGCGGGCAGGGCGGCCGGAAGGGACGGGGCCGTTCGCTCGCCCGTCACCAGGGCGCGCAGGAACGCCTCGGCCTCTTCGGCGTCGAGGCGCGCGGCCGGGTCCTTGACCAGCAGCCGCCTCAGCAGCGGTTCGAGCGGTCCGGCGGCACGGGCGGGGGCCGGCTCGTCGGCCAGGACGGCGCCGAGCGTCCCCATCATGCTGGCGCGCACGAACGGCGGACGTCCCTCGGTCAGGGTGTACAGCGTCGCCCCCAGCGACCACAGGTCGGAGGCGGGGCCGCTGACGTCGTTCCGCACCCGTTCGGGCGCCATGTACGACGGGGACCCGATGAGCGAACCCGGCTGCGTGAGCGTGGCATCGCCCGCCAGCGCGGCGATGCCGAAGTCCGTGAGGATGGCGCGCCCGTCCTCGCGGAGGAAGATGTTGGCGGGCTTGACGTCCCGGTGCACGACCCCCTGGGAGTGGGCGGTGCGCAGGGCCTCAAGGATCTCCAGGCCGATGCGCGCCACCTGGTCGTGCGGCAGCGGGCCGTCGTCGAGCACCGCGTCCAGGGAGCGGCCGGGCAGCAGTTCCATGACGATGCACGGCCTGCCCTCCTCGACCACGACATCGTGCACGGTGACGATCGACCGGTGCTGCAGCAGCGCGACGGCCCTGGCCTCGCGCAGCGCGCGCTGCGCCAGATGCTCGCGGTGCTCAGGGCTCAGCTCGTCGGGGAACAGGAGCTCCTTGATCGCCACGTCCCGGCCGAGCAGCTCGTCGCGGGCGAGCCAGACGACGCCCATGCCGCCCGCGCCGAGGCGCCGGACGAGCCGGTAGCGTCCGGCGAGCGTCCGCGGCGGCGCGGTCACGCCGCCGCCCGCGCGACCCGGCGCGCCGCCTCGTGCGCCTCACCCGGGGACGCGGTGCCCCGCCGGTACATGTGCTCGATCCGCAGCACCGAGCTCTTCACCCGGAGCACGACCACGGAGACGTCCATGGGCTTCGACAGGCCCGTGGAGGTGTAGGAGAACGCCTCGTCGCCCACGCCGCCGAGGTTCTTCGCCCCGGTCTCCCGCGCCTGCACGCGGTCGACGTCGATCTCGGGCCAGCCCCAGAAATGAATGCCGGGCCTGGTCGAGTTCTTCGTGCTCACGAACCTGTTGTGCGCCTCGGCGGGCGACTGCGGCGGCGGGCCGCCGGTGGAGCGGCCGAGATCGGTGATCACGACTCCGCGCTGCGGCGCGGCCCACCCGCAGGACTTCTCGTCCTCCTCGATCTCCGGCTTCTCCTGCCGGAGCAGCCGGCCGATCTGCTGCCGGGTGAGCAGCCCGCACAGATCGAGCCCGGACGCGGACGGCTCCGCCGAGGGCGTCGCGGACGGCGGCGCCTGCGGACCGGCCGACCCCGTAGGCGTCGCCGACGCCGCGGCCTTCCGCGCTCCGTCGTCCCCGCGGATCACATCGACGGCCACGGCGACGACGAACAAGGTGCCGATCGTGACCAGCGCGATGCCCGCCGCGACGGGAACCCATATCCGCCGAGGATCTCTCCTCGCGGGAACCGGCGGAGGCATCGCAGCGGCGCCGGGCAGCCCGGACGGCCGCCCGGCGGCCACGTTCTCCAGCACCCGCCGCACGTCCTCGGCCTTCGGACGCGCGGACGGCTCCTTCTGCAGCAGGAACCACAGCAGCGGCGCAAGGGACCCGGCCCGCCGCGGCGGCGCCGGCTCCTCGGTCAGCACGGCGCCGAGCGTCGCCATCGGGTTCTCCCGCTCGAACGGCGGCCTGCCCTCGACCGCCGTGTAGAGGGTGGCGCCGAGCGACCACAGGTCGGACTCGGGCCCGCCCGGCTGCTCCCGCAGCCGCTCGGGCGCGACGTAGCCGGGCGAGCCGACGAACGTCCCGGTGCGGGTGAGGGCCGGGTCCGCCTCGATGCTCGCGATGCCGAAGTCGGTCAGGACGACCCGGCCGTCCTCGGCGAGGAGCACGTTGCCCGGCTTGACGTCCCGGTGGACGACGCCCTTCGCGTGGGCGGCCTCCAGGGCGTCCAGCACGTCCAAGGCGATCCGCGCGGCGGCCTGGGGGGTGCGCGGGCCGTCCCGCCCCAGCACCTCGCCGAGGGACATGCCGCCGACCAGCTCCATGACGATCCACGGCCGCTCGTCCTCGATCACCACGTCGTGCACGGTGATGACGCCGGGATGGTCGATCAGCGCCGCCGCCCGGGCCTCCCGCTGCGCCCGCTCGGTCGCCACGCGGCGCTCCTCCGCGGTGAGGACGTCCGGGAAGACGATCTCCTTGACCGCCACGGTCCGGCGGAGGGTCTCGTCCACGGCCGACCAGACCGTGCCCATCCCGCCGCTGCCGAGCCGTTTCCCGAGGCGGTACCGCCCGGCGAGCACCCGTTCGGACATCTGAGCGTCGATCCTTCCCCGTCGATCGAGTCGGCAACACGGTAGCGCCTGGGGATCACACCGTACGAAGCGGCGAAATGCCCCACTTTGACCAGATATTGGCCTCAAAATCCCCGTGTGCGGCGGGTGGCCGGGTATGGCGCCCACATCCGAGGCACGGGAGGAGCTCCGACCATGACCGCACCGACCAAGGCAAGGCCGGGCCAGGAGTGGGCCGACGCCTTCGCCGCGGCCAGCAACGACGACCCCGAGATCCAGGCCCACGGCAAGTACTTCACCTGCACCTACCTCCTCGACGCCACCGACCGCAGCTACGCGATCAAGGTGGAGTCGGGGCGGGTCACGGAGGTCACGCCGGACCCGGGCCCGCTCGACGTCCCCTACCGGTTCGCGATCCGCGCGAGCGCCGACACCTGGCGCGGCTTCGGCGAGCCCGTCCCGGCGCCGATGTACCACGGGATCTGGGCGGCCAGCTTCCAGCGCGACATGCGGCTCGAAGGGGACGTCCTCGTCCTCATGCAGAACCTGCGCTGCATCACCCGGCAGATCGAGCTGCTCCGCGCCATCGGCTCACCGGTCTGACGAAGGAGTTCATCGTGAGCAACATTTCCCCGGTCACCGGCCACTACGTGACCGTCGAGGCCGACGGCCTTGAGTACAAGGTCTTCTACCTGGAGAACGGCTCCGGGCAGCCCCTCGTCTGCCAGCACACCGCGGGCTGCCACAACCACCAGTGGCGCGGCCTCCTGGAGGACGACGAGATCACCTCGAACTACCGCGTGATCGCCTATGACCTGCCCCGGCACGGCAAGTCCGACCCGCCGGAGAACACCGAGTGGTGGAAGGAGGAGTACCAGCTCACCGCGGACCACTTCGTCAACTTCATCGTCGCCTTCTGCGACGCCCTCGGCCTCGAAGACCCGATCTTCATGGGCTCCTCCTTCGGCGGCAACGTCGCGCTCCAGCTCGCCCTGCGCCATCCCGACCGCTTCGCGGGCGTCCTCGCCGTCGAGGGCGCCGACTACTCCCCGGGCTTCTACCTCGACTGGTGGCAGCACCCGCACGCCAACGCCGCCCAGGTCTGCGCGAGCGGCGTCTGGGACCTCATGGCCCCGCAGTCACCCGAGTCCGACCGCTGGAAGACCTGGTTCTACTACTCCCAGGGCTCCGAGGCGTTCAAGGGCGACCTGCACTTCTACTCGGTGGACCACGACCTCCGCGACGACCTCGGCAAGATCGACGGCGACCGCTGCCCGGTGGTGATGCTCACCGGCGAGTACGACTACCTGACCACCCCGGAGGACAGCGCCCGCACCGCCGACGCGATCCAGAACGCCACCTTCATCAAGATGGAGGAGATCGGCCACTTCCCGATGAGCGAGAACCACCCGGCCTTCCGCGACTACCTGCTGGAAGCCCTGAAGACCCTGCAGGCCAAGACCCCGGCCTGACCGGCCCCGATACTGGGCGCCCCCGGCAGGATTCGAACCTGCGACACCCGCTTTAGGAGAGCGGTGCTCTATCCCCTGAGCTACGGAGGCGTGTCGTCGCTCGCGGCAAGAGCGTAGCGGACGGCACCTACAGGGTAGGGGACGGAAGCCGTTGCGCGCTCCCGGTTAAGGGGCGGTCCGGGACCACTAGGCCAGGTGGGGCCCCTGTCTGTACGCTTCGGTGCCGTGAAGGGTCGGCATCGCGGGCAGCCGGGTGGCAGGTCCGCCGAAGACGAGGTGGGCGAGCGTCCGCGCAGCAGCAGGCGGACGCTCGTCGCCGTCGCCGCCGCCGGTGCGCTCGCGGTGGCGGCCTCTGTGATCGCGTTCCTGTCGGGCGGCGGGCCGGTGGACGAGGAACCGCAGACGGCGGCGACCTCCGTCCAGCAGAACCTGCCGGTCATCCCCGGGGCCGAGCCGACGTACGGGAAGTACGTCCCGCCCGAGGAGGTGCAGGCGGCGACGAAGGCGCCGCCGAAGCCCGCGCCCGTGCCCACGGTGACGCCGAAGAGGACGAAGCCCGCCCCGACCCAGACCCCGACCGCGACGCCGTCGCGCAGCCGGACGAACAGGCCGTGCCCGCCGGAATGGCGGGACCACTGGTGGATGCGCCGGTGGTGCGACGACCCCCGTGATCGCGATGGTCACCGTGGCCGCTGAACCGATTACGCGCAGGTCATCGTAGAACGTGTAGTACCGTTCTGCCGCTGTTCCGCATTCGGGCATCAGGAGGAAAACCACCGTGCCGAACCCCCGGTCGGCGGCGCTGACCGCGGTCTTCCTGGTGATGACCATGCTCGCATCGCCCGGTGTCGCCGTCGCGGCCGACGCCGACACCGTGGAGTCGCTGCGCCGTGAGGCATCGAAGGCCCGCAGCGAGCTGGAGAAGGCCACCAAGCAGATGCAGGGCCGCAAGAAGGAGCTCGCGGCGTCGCAGGTCAAGCTGCGCGGCACCCTCAAGGACCTCGCGTTGGCCGAGGCCGAGCTGAACCGCATCCGGGCGCCGCTGGCCAGGCTGGCGAACAGCTCGTACCAGCACAGCGGGGCCGTCGGGTCCATGTCGATCTTCGGCGGCGGCGACCCGGGGGAGGCGCTGCGCTCGACGGCGGACGTGACGCTGCTCGCCAGGTCCCAGCAGGCGCTCGTGGACCGTGCCGACGAGCTGCAGTCGCGGCGCAAGCGCCTCGCCTCGACCGCCCAGGAGCTGCAGTCGCGCAACGCGGTCGAGCAGACCCGCCTCCAGCAGGACGTGGACGGGCTGAAGACCAAGTCGGCGCAGCTCACCAAGCAGCTCAACACGATGCTCGACAAGCTCTCGGTGAGCCGGCTGAAGCGGCTGCAGCTCACCTGCGACGAGGGCCTCGCCACCGAGGCCCGGCAGTTCCCCAACGGGCTGATCCCGGCCAAGTACCTCTGCGCCCTGCCGCAGAAGGGGCACCGGCTCCGCGCGGACGCCGCGCTCGGCTTCTACAAGCTGAACGCCGCCTACAAACGCCGGTTCGGCCGCGACATGTGCGTCACCGACGCGTACCGGAGCCTGTCCGAGCAGCACTCCGTCTACGCGCGCAGGCCCGGTTTCGCGGCCGTCCCCGGGACGAGCAACCACGGCAAGGGCCAGGCCCTCGACCTCTGCGGCGGCATCCAGAACTCGGGCTCCGTCCAGTTCAACTGGATGGAGGCCAACGCCCGCAAGTACGGCTGGTACCACCCCGCGTGGGCCTACAGCAATCCCTTCGAGCCCTGGCACTGGGAGTTCGGCACGGAAGGGTACGAGTAACCCGCCCCCACCGGACCTCCCTGATGTTCATGCGCGACCTCACCGCCTGGACGCGCTGCCCAGCGTGCAGGCAGGTCAGGTCATCGTGGGGGTTTCGGTGGTGGGGGTCACCTCGGCGGTGCAGTAGCGGCAGCGGCGGGCCCTGACCGGGATGGCGCTCAGGCACTGCGGGCAGTCGCGCTCGGTGGCCTCCTTGCCGCGGTCGATGCGCTCGATCAGCTTGGTCGTCGGGAGCACCACCAGGAAGTAGACGATCGCCGCCGTGATGGTGAACGCGATCGCCGAGGTCAGGAAGATCCCGTACGGGAACTTGGTGCCGCTGATCGTCACGGCCAGGCCGGTGTAGTCGGGCTCGCCGCCGAGCAGCGCGATCAGCGGGGAGATGAACGAGGCCGCGAAGTCCTCGACGAGCCCGGCGAACGCGGCTCCCACGACGAACGCGACCGCCAGTTCGACGAGGTTGCCGCGAAGAAGGAACTTCTTGAAACCACTCATGCCGGCTCCGGACTCTCGGGGGTTGCGCCACCCGCTGCAGTGGGCGCGCAGGAATGGCCACGGATCGTAATGAAGACGCCTGTGACATGCCAAACCAACCCCACCGCTCGACTGTCGACGGCCTTAAACGGTTGGGGTGATTGTTAGGGCTAGGGGCGCCGTGGTGCTCGCCAGGGCCAGGGCTTGGGGTCTGGTTGTGGCCAGTAGGACCAGGGCGCCCTGGGAGCGGGTGTTCTCGGCTGGGGTTGGGATCGTTAGTACGGGGACTGCCGATACGACGACTCTGGCGTCTCCTTGGGCTGTCTCTTACACACAGCTGACGCTGCCGACGACTAGTCGAGTGTA
>NZ_SMKM01000337.1 GCF_004348665.1 Actinomadura sp. GC306
GGGAAAGGGGAACGCCCCCGGTTTGGGCCGGGGGCGTTCTTTCGCTGCGGGTCAGGGAGCCTCGGTGGGGTCTTCTTCGAGGAGGTCGTCGAACTCGCCGTCCTTGACGCCCGCGATGAAGGCGTCCCACTCGGCCTCGGTGAAGTAGAGGATCGGGCCCTCCGGCTTCTTGGCGTCGCGCATGACGACGGCCCGCTCACCGAAGTCCTTGTGCTGGACGGGAACGTCCTTGCCATCGATGAACTCGATGATGACCCCGTCGCTGAGGATCGGTTCCTGCTCGGTCACTGGCACACCTTCTTCGTCCGGGCGCTGTCAGGCCCCAAGGCTAGTGCGTGAGGGGCCGGTGACACACCGGAACGCGTGCCCGCGCGGAGGCCGGATCAAGCGTGGGCGCAAGGCCCGTGCGCGCGCCCGTGTTCAGGGGCTCGTGTTCAGGGCCCGTGTTCAGGGCCCGTGTTCAGGGGTCGATGAGGAGGCGGGCGGCGGAGATCTCCAGGCGGGCCTGGATCTCCTCGGCGGTGGCGTTGCCGCGCAGCATCTCGATCATCTCCATGGTCCAGATGCCGGACAGCGCGCGGGCCACCAGGCGGCGCGGGTCGTCGGCGGACACGCTCTCCGGGCGGCCGGACGCGGCGAGCAGCAGCATCCCGGTCATCCGGTCGCCGAAGTCGGTCTTGACGTCGGACAGCAGCAGCGAGCGGATCAGCGCCTCGGCCAGCTCCGGTTCGCGCATCAGGCCGCGGGTGGCGCGCATCAGCACCTCCACCGCGCGCTGCGGCGGGTCGCCGGCGCGGGGCGGGCGGCGCTCGATGCTCGCTTCCAGAAGGTCGAGCTCCTCGCTGACGACCGCGACGACCAGGTCCATCTTGGACGGGAAGTAGCGGTACAGGGTGCCGAGGGCGACCCCCGCGCGCTCGGAGACGGTGCGCATCTGCATCGCCTCGATGCCGCCGCGCGACGCCAGCGCCGCCGCCGCCTGCACGATACGCTTGCGCCGCTGGAGCTGGCTGCGCGAGCGCACGCTCTGCCCCGGCTGCGCGGCCTGGTTCGCCTTGCCCGCCTTGCCCGCGGGCTGACCCCGGGTCTCGTCCCCGGTCACCGTCGGCTCTGCGGTCACGGTCGTTCCCTCCTGTGGCGGGCGCGGTCGCCCGGCGTGTCCCGCTCAGGATACAGGCCATGAGAACGTGTTATCTGATCCGTGGCGGGGGACGGTCCGGCCGATCTCTTCGTCCGGCCGGTGAACCTTGTGATGCCTGGAGAATCTGCCCGCGATCGGCCCCGGTCATGCCTCTGGACACAGACTAGAATCTGTTCTACTTTTTCGCCGTGGGAGGGGGCAGGGCCGGCCGCACCTCCTGGAACGGAGCGGATGAGTGGACTTCGACCTCGACGAGACCCAGCAGGAGATCAAGAAGCTGGCCGCCGGGCTCCTGGAACGCGAAGCGACCCAGGAGCGCCTGGAGAGCTTCGAGAAGAGCGGCGCGGCGTACGACACGGTGACGTGGAAGGCCCTCGCCCAGGCCGGGCTGCTCGGGCTCGTCCTGCCGGAGGACGCGGGCGGCGCGGGCCTCGGCCCGGTCGAGCTGGCGGTCGTCCTGCGGGAGGTCGGCCTCAAGGCCGCGCCCGTGCCGGTGTACGCGTCGCTCGCGCTCGCGGCCGTCCCGATCGGGCTGCACGGCACGCCGGAGCAGAAGGCCCTGCTGGGCCCGCTGATCGAGGGCGAGACGGTGCTGACGGGCGCGTACCGGGAAGTCGGCCCGGCCGGGGACATCGCCGCCACCGCGCGCCGCGACGGCGACGGCTTCGTCCTGGACGGGGTGAAGACGTTCGTCCCGTACGCCCGCGAGGCGTCGCGGATCCTCGTGCCCGCCCGCGTCGAGGGCGAGGGCGTCGGGGGCGAGGGCGTCGGGGGCGAGGGTGTCGGGGTCTTCCTGGTCGAGCCGTCCGCCGCGGCGATCACCGCGCAGCCGTCCGCGACGAGCGAGCCGCTGTCGCGGGTCGCGCTCGACGGCGCCCGGGTCGGCGCGGACGCGCTCCTCGGCGGCACGGCCGACGGCGCCGCGTGGGCCGCGCTGCGCCGCTCGGCGGTCGCGGGCGCGGTCGCCCTCTCGTCCGGCGTGATCGAGGGCGCGCTGGCGCTGACCACGGAGTACGTGAAGACGCGCGAGCAGTTCGAGCGCGCGCTCGCGCAGTTCCAGGCCGTCACGATGCAGATCGGCGACGTCTACATCGCCAAACGGGCGCTCGACGTGGCCGTCTGGGCGGGCGTGTGGCGGCTCGCCGAGGGCGCCGCCGACACCGACGAGGTCCTCGCCATCGCCGCCTACAACGCCTGTGACCCCGTCGTGAAGGCCCTCTACACCTGCCAGCACCTGCACGGCGGCATCGGGCTGGACGTCACCTACCCGCTGCACCGGTACTTCGCCTGGGGCAAGCAGTGCGCGCACCTGCTCGGCGGCGCGGAGGACACCCTGGACTCGCTCGGCGCCCTCGTGGCACAGGAGGCGTGATGTTCATCGACCTGACCGACGAGCAGAAGAAGCTCCGCGCCGAACTGCGCGAGTACTTCGAGAACTGCCTGGACGCGGAGCAGCGGGCCGCGATCCTGGAGGACCCGTTCGGCCCCGCCTACATGGAGCACTGCCGGCGGCTCGGCCGCGACGGGATGCTCGGCGTCGCGCTGCCGAAGGAGTACGGCGGCCGCGGCTACGGCCCCGTCGAGCAGACGATCTTCGCCAACGAGATCGCCCGCGCCGAGGTGACCTACCCGCTCATCACGCTGAACTCCGTCGCCCCGACGATCCTGCAGTACGGGACGGACGCGCAGAAGGAGTTCTTCATCCCGCGCATCCTCGCGGGGGAGTGCCACTTCGCGATCGGCTACAGCGAGCCGGGCGCGGGCACCGACCTCGCCGCGCTGCGCACGACGGCCGTCCGGGACGGCGACCACTACGTCGTGAACGGCCAGAAGATCTTCACGTCCGGCGCGCAGACCGCCGACTACGTGTGGCTCGCCGCCCGCACCGACCCGGACGCGAAGAAGCACAAGGGCATCTCCATGCTCATCGTCGACTGCGCGGCCCCCGGGTTCTCCTGGACGCCGATCATCACGATGGACGGCCGCCACCACACCAACTCGACGTACTTCGAGGACATCCGCGTCCCGGCGGACATGCTGATCGGCGAGGAGAACAAGGGCTGGGACCTCATCGTCAACCAGCTCAACCACGAGCGGGTCACGCTCGGGCCCGCCGGCAACATCGGCCACACCCACGTGCGGTTCGAGCGCTGGGCCCGCACCACCCCGGGGCGGGACGGCCGGCCGCTCATCGAGGAGCCCGCCGTCCGCCGCGCCGTCGCGCAGGTCTACGCCTACCTGCGCGTCAACGAGCTGCTGAACTGGCAGGTCGCCGCGAACCAGGACCTCGGCTGGCTCGGCGCGGCCGACGCGTCCGCCACGAAGATCTACGGCTCGGAGCGGGTGCAGGAGGTCGGCCGGATCGTCGGCGACGTCCTCGCCCGGTACGGCGACCCGGGCGACCCGGTCACCGCGGAGTTCATCGAGGCCACCGACCGCCTGGCCAAGGGCGCGCTGGTGCTGACGTTCGGCGGCGGCGTCAACGAGATCCAGCGCGAGCTGATCGCGATGATCGGCCTCGGCCTGCCCCGCGCGCCCCGCTGACGCGGGCCCCTGACACGGGCCCTGACGCGGGTCCCTGAATACGGGGCCCGGACACGGGCCGCGCGGGCGGGACCCGCGGTCAGTCGCCGCTCGGCGACGGCGCCGGATTGGACGTCGGGCTGGGGGAGGGCGTGCCGGAGTCGCCGTCGCCCGGCTCATCGGACGGCGGGTCCGACGGGGTGGCCGGCGGCGGGGTCGTCGGGTCACCGGTGCCGGGCGGGGTCGTCGGGTCGCCGGGCGTGGCCGGCGGCGTCGTCGGCGACGGTGAACCACCGGTCGGCGGGGGCGTGGTGGGCGCGTCCGGCCGGGACGGCGTGCCCGGCACCGACCGCTGCGCGTCCTTGGACGGGGTGCCGGCCGGGGAGGTCGCCGGGGGCGCCGGATTCGCGCCGCCTTCGGGGACGCCGCCCGGCGTCGGAGCCGCGGCGGTTCCGCCGTCGGAGGCCGGGGCCTGCGGGGAGCCGGGCGGCTCGCCCGTCGCCCGCTCGGTCCCGGACAGGCCGGGCATCGGGTGCCGCGGGGCACCGCCGGTCGCGTTGGACGCGGGGTTCGCGCCGGCGCCCGACGCCGTCGGGACGATCGTGGCGGCCCCGCCGCCGCCCTTCGGCGACGGCCAGGCGGCGAGCAGGCCGATGACGGCCGCGGCGGAGGCGGCCACGCCGGCCGCGGCGCCGAGGCCGCGGTGCAGGCCGCCGGACAGCCCGCGCCGGGCGCGGTCGGCGGCCGTGCCGCGGCGCGGCCGGCCGTCGCCGATCACCACGAGCGGGCTCGGCGACGCGACGCTCGGCAGCGGCCGGACGGCCTCGTCCTCGCAGGTGGCGAGGACCTGGTCGCGCAGCCAGCCGGGCGCGCGGGCCGGTGCCCGCCGGGCCAGCAGCTGCGGCAGCCGCTTCTTCTCGAACGCGGTGATGAGGTCGTGCCGCGCCTCGGTCGTGCCGCGCATCAGGATGTCGAGGACGGACCGCTCCAGCCGCGCCCGCGCCGCGTCGAGCAGCTGGCGGACCGTGTCCGGCGCGATGCCGAGGACGCGGGCGATGTCGTGCGGTTCGAGCCATTCGCCCGCCCACAGCAGCAGCACCTCGCGGTGGTCGGGGCGCAGGGCGGCGGCGGCGCGCAGCAGCGGGTCGGCGGTGGCGAACAGCACCCCGCCGCGCCCGTCGAGGTTGCCGGCGAACGCGCCGCGCTCGGCGCAGGCCGACCGCGACAGGGAGTAGAGCCACAGGACGGTGTCGCCGCGCGGCGGCTGGTGCACGGCCGCGGTGAAAGCGTCCCCGACGGCCGCCGCCGCGAGCTGGTCGCCGACCAGCGACCAGCAGTACGCGTACAGGCGGTCGGCGTGCGCGTCGTAGAGCGAGCCCATGTCCCCGCGCATGTGACCTCCCCGATCGTCGGCCGGCATCCACAAATGGTGCATACCGCTGGTTGACGGACTCTAGCGTCTCCGGTCAATGCCTGAGAAGTCCGAGATTAGGCGTGCCGTCGAATAGCACGGAAGGTAACGGAGTCGCGTGCGGACGGTGATGTTCCCGAAGATTTCATGAAGTTCGAGAAATTGGTCGGATTTCTGATCCGGTTCAGGTGGGAAGGTTCGCCTCCGCCGACATCCAGGTGAGGAGGCGAGCCGTGACCCGGTTGACCGTGGAGGACGTCTACCAGCACGTTCGCGGTGTCTGCTTCAAGACGGGCCCGCCCGGGATGGTCGGCGCCGAGACCGAGTGGCTCGTCGTCGACGCCGCCGACCCGGCCGCGCACGTCCCCGGCGACCGGGTGCGCGCCCTCGTCGGCGCGGCGGGCCCGCCGCCCGGCGGCAGCCGGGTCTCCTACGAGCCGGGCGGGCAGCTGGAGCTCTCCTCCGCGCCGTTCCGCGGGCTCGGCAGGCTGCACGCCGAGCTCTCCCGCGACATCGCGCACGTGCGGGACGTCCTCGCCCCGGACGGCCTCGCCCTCGCCGGGCACGGCGTCGACCCCGTCCGCCGCCCTCATTACCAGGCCGACCACCCCCGCTACGCCTGCATGCGCGACTACTTCCGCGCGGGCGGGTTCCAGGACGCGGGCCTCGCGATGATGTGCTCGACCGCGTCCGTCCAGGTCAACCTGGACATCGGCGCCGACCCCGGCGACGCCTGCCGCCGCTGGCGGCTCGCGCACGCGCTCGGCCCGGTGCTCGTCGCCGCGTTCGCGAACTCGCCGCTGCGCGCCGGCCGCCGGACCGGGCTGCGCTCGTCCCGGCAGGGCATCTGGACCGAGCTCGACCCCTGCCGGACGCTCCCCGTCCTGCGGGACGGCGCGGACACCGACCCCGCCGAGGCGTGGACGCGGTACGCGCTCGACGCGCGGGTCATGCTCGTCCACACCGCCGAGGGGGAGTGGGTCTCCGACCCCGGCATGTCGTTCCTGGAGTGGCTGGGGAAGGGCGAGCCCTGCGCGGACGACCTCACCTACCACCTGTCCACGCTGTTCCCGCCGGTCCGGCCGCGCGGCTGGCTGGAGCTGCGCATGATCGACGCGCTGCCCGGCCCGTACTGGCCCGTCCCCGTCGCGGTCGCGACCGCGCTGCTGGACGACCCGGTCGCCGCGCGCGCCGCGGAGGAGGCCGCCGAGCCGGTGGCCCGCCGCTGGGCGGAGGCCGCCCGGCTCGGCCTGGCCGACCCGCCGCTGGCCGCCGCGGCGCGGGCCTGCTTCGCCGCCGCGCTGGACGCCTTGCCCCGGCTCGGCGCGCCCGGCCTCGTCCCGCTGGTCGACGAATACGTCCGCTGCTACGTCGAGCAAGGGCGCTGCCCGGCCGACGACCCGGTCCCGCCCCTGTCCCCGCC
>NZ_SMKM01000338.1 GCF_004348665.1 Actinomadura sp. GC306
AGGCCACCGCGACGGGAATGTCGTTATCGGCAAGCTCATGGACCAGCGAGTACCTTATTTTGGGAGCACGTTCTCGCGGGCGAAGTAGGCCGCCGCCCGCTTGAGTATCTCGTTCTCCAGCTCTAGTACGGCAGTCCGAGATCGTGATCTCGTTATCGGCAGGTGAGGCGGGTTCGGTGGTGGAACCAGCGGGCGCGGGCTTGGTGACGTCGTCTCCAGAGATGCCAGCGCAGATGGTGTTCCAGGCCGTGCCAGGTGCGGGTGAGTAGATTGATCAGGCGTTTCACTTCGGGAACGGTCAGTGGGATCAGCCCGGGATCGGCGGGCGGTATGTCGTCGGGGTGGGCGGGCGTTGGAGTGTGGCCGCCGGTGGTGCGGGCGTGGGCGGCGGTGACTGCGCAGACGGCCAGGGCGGCCATGGCCAGCACGAGGTGGCGAAGCAGCGCCGGATAGGTGCGGACCTGGGAGTGGTCCAGCCCGAATGCGTCCTTGCCGGTCTGGAAGTCCTCCTCGATCGGCCACCTGCGGCCGGCGACCCGGATCAGGGTCCGCAGTGTCACCGGCCGTCCTTCGGGGGCGAAGCACAGGTAGAACGCCACTTCGCGGACGCCTTTGGCGTTGGGGGTCAGGCTGCGGCGGATCAGCAGGTGGCGGCGCGGGTCGGCGGTGCCGATCCACGCCCAGGCGTAGCGGCGTTGGCCCTTGGAGCCGTCCCCGCAGGAGTCGATGATCCAGTCGGAGGCGATCAGCGTCTTCAGCGCGTGGTCGGCCCTGCCTTTGGCGGCGCGGGTGAAGGCGATCGGCGCCGACTTGGAGATTCCCAGTACATAGCCGGTGGCGACCTGCGGGTCCTCCAGCCAGGCGCGCAGTTTCGGGTCGGCGCCGTATACCTCGTCGCCGGTCACCCAGCCGGGCAACCGCCCTTCGGCGTTCAGGTCGGCCAGGATCCGGCGGCCCAGTTCGGGCTTGGTCGCGAACACCACGTCCTCGGGCACCCGAGCCCGGGCGCGGCGGTCGGGGTCAGCGGCCTGCTCGCGGGGCAGATACGGGCGGGCGCCCACCAGCGCGTGCCCGCCGACGGTGGCGAAGCTGCAGTACACGACGTTGATGGCGTTGGAGATGCGGCCCGCGCAGCCCACGTACTGGCGTTTGACGCCGACGGTTTCGGTGCCCTTCTTCTCCTGCCCCGATTCGTCCAGGACCGCGACCGCGTCGCCGTCGTCGAGATGCCTGCACACGAACGCCCGGACGGCGGTCATCGCGGCCATGGTGTCCCACTTGGCGTCCCCGAGCAGGTGCTGCATCCTGCCTGGGGTGGCGTCACCGGCGTGTTCGGCGATCGTCCAGCAGTTCTTGCGCGGCAGGTCGCTCATCAACGCGCGTACGTACTTGCGGGCCTGAGTGCGCGGTTCCCACCTGCGGAAATGCTCGGCCATGCCCGCCATCAGCTCATCAAGATGGCCGCTGGCCGCTTCAGCCTCTACGATGGCGACGGCAGCCGCCCCATGGTTTTTGATCGTCACACATCAAGATCACCGGGCGGCTGTCTCGCGTTACGGCGCCCACCAGTCGCTCAGATCACGATCTCGGACTGCCGTACTAGTTGCCTGGCCTTTCGGCGCAGCTCGGCCAGCTCCTTCTTCTCGCCGGCGCTCAGGCCGTCCACGTGGCCTTCTTCGATGTCGGCCTGACGGATCCAGTTACTCAGGCACGACTGGCTGATGCCCAGACTCTTGGCCAGCGCGGAGACCGATTTGTCCCCGGTCCGGGCCAGCTCGACGGCGCGGCGCCGGAACTCCGGCGGATGAGGTGGTGGCACGAGACACTTCCTTCCCAAGTTGATCAAGGTCAACTCAGATGAGGTGTCCGTGGAACCGGGGGAAGCTCACCGGCTCGGTCTGACCTACACCGATCAGCACACTCTGGCCAAACTGACAAGCGAGGTAGTCATGGGAACCCTGCGCGACGGCGCGTCAACACCAAGCCCGAACGGCGACGACTCTAGGGTCCCCGAGGTGGACATGCAGACCAGCCGGACGCCCGACCTGACCGAGACCGCGGACCGTTTGCGGGACGCGCTCGCCGAGGCGCTGCGCGACAACGGGACGGTGCGCAGCCCGCAGGTCGAGGCCGCATTCCGTGCCGTCCCCCGGCACGTGTTCGTCCCGGACATCCCGCTTGAGCAGGCTTACACCGATAGAACCGTCCACACCAAGCACGACGATGACGGTGTCTCCATCAGCGCCGCGTCCCAGCCGACGATCGTGGCGATGATGCTTGAGCAACTCCAGCCGGCACGCGGTCAACGCGTACTCGAACTCGGGGCCGGCACCGGATACAACGCCGCCCTCCTCGCGCACCTCGTAGGCGACGAAGGCCACGTCACCGCGATCGATGTGGACGACGACATCGTCACCGGCGCCCGCAACGGGCTGGCCGCTGCCGACATCAAGAACGTCCACGTCGTGCTCGGCGACGGTGCGCTCGGCCACGCCGAGGGCGCACCCTACGACCGCATCATCGCCACCGTCGGAGCAGGTGATCTCCCCCTGCCGTGGCTGGACCAACTCGCCCCCGGCGGCCGACTCGTCGTACCGCTGCGGCTGCGCGGCGGAGTGTCCCGCTCGATCGCCTTCGAACGCGACAACGACGGACGCTGGCTCGGCCGCAACAGCCGGCTATGCACGTTCATGCCC
The DNA here is from genome assembly GCF_004348665.1 of Actinomadura sp. GC306. Classification (GTDB taxonomy): domain Bacteria; phylum Actinomycetota; class Actinomycetes; order Streptosporangiales; family Streptosporangiaceae; genus Spirillospora. Next base: position 2,697 of record NZ_SMKM01000338.1, read on the forward strand.
CTGCGCGGCATCGCCGATGACACGCGCCGCATGATCCCCCTGACCGCCGATGGATCAGTTTCCCTCCACACCAACCGAGAGCAATCCGTAGACGAGTCGCTGCTGAGCAGGGTTCTGGAGACGGCGCCCAGCGAAGTGTGGACGGGCGTGTTGTTCAGGGGCGACGAATCATTCGAGTGGCTCGACGTCTGGCTCACGTGCGTCATGGACAACGCGCTGAGCCGGATGCCGGTCGAGCGCACCGCGGTCGACCAAGGCTTGGTTCGTCCCCAGTTCGGCTGGGGTGCCATGGCCGTAGCCGACAAGGGCGACCTCGCGTACCTCACTCTCCGTCCCCACGACCCCGCGAGCGGGAACCGTCGGATGTACGAGGTCGGAGTTGTGGGCCATGGCCCAACGGGGAACGCTCTGGCCGGTCGAGTCGCCGATGCCATCGGAACCTGGGATCAGAGCTACCGATCTCGGCCCGTCGAGTTCGAGATCGAACCGGGCACTGTGGGGCAGGACACCGCCGCGCCGGTGCCGGGCAGGTTCGTCTTCGAGCGTCTGAACACGCGCCTCACCATCACTTGGCAATGAGACCGCCCCTAAGCCAGGCCGCGCGACGGTTCCCCCTAGTCGCACGTCAGCGGCCGGTGTGTCAACCGCTCGCCGAGCGAATCCAAGAGATCACCGACCTAGCCCGGACCAGCAACGAATCGGCCGATACCGCTGATGGGCTCGCCGCAGCTGCGGCCGCGCAGAACCGGGCGGCCCTGATCGCCAGCGACTGCGGCATGCCCGACCTCGCAGCTTCCCTGTGCCGACAGCAGTACGAGCTGTACATGGACGCTCGGCCGCTGACTACGCAAACGGCGAAGTACGCGCTGGAACCGCTCATCAATCTTTCCCGGCTCCTCATGCGCGCCGGAGATCCAGAAGCCGCCTCCAATCAGCTCAAGGAGCTGTATCGGGCCGTCCGGACGAGGGGGGCGGCGAGGATCGGCGGACGGGACCTCCCGCTCGGGGACCTGACTTGCTCTGGGCACGAGCACCGCGACCTGTGCCAGTGGCTATGGGGCGTGATGCTCGCCGACGGTCTCCGCGCCCTGGCCGCAGCCGGCAGCTGGGAGCGTGCAGTCGCGTTCGCGCAGCAGCATCGAGGCGTCGGCCGTCGACTTCTGGACGGCCGACAGGCCATGATCATCGCCCAGGCGCTCACCGGAAAACCGGAGTCGGCTCTGTCCTGCGTCGAGCAAAGTAGTACTTCAGAAGTATGGGAAGAGGCCGTTGCGGCCTGCCTGGCCATGTTGTGCCGACGAGCAGCCGGGCGTCCGCCGAGCACCGCAGATACCGCCGCAGTGGACAAGTACTTGGCGCTCGAACAGATCCCGGAACTCACGACCTTCCGTGTCCGCGTAGCCCTCACGGCGATCTGCCTCTCCGGTAGCGACAGCGGTCCAATAGTCAGCCGGATCGCCAGCGAGCTTCCTGATATCGAGGACGGCTACGTTGCGCAAGAGCTCCTTCGAAGCCCCGAGCTCAAGGGGAAGCTCACCGCATCCCAACAAGAACAGCTTCTCTTGGCCGTGAAGTTTGCCGGTCTTGGCAAGGGGAGCATTCCTAAACCTCTGCACACGAAACTGCTCAATGCAGCTGAAGAGAGCAGACGTACTGCGGCGAAGCTCCTCCAAATACATCCGGCTGCCCAACTTCCCTAAAGCGTCCGACCCGTTCGCCGAACCTGCCCGTGGAACCAGCGGTGTGTATCTGACACTTGACCCGACGTAAGAGGTGCCTATTAATGGGCGCTGTCAATCACGTCGTTCGGGCGGGCTGTGGCACTGGACGCGCCCGAGGAAGGAACGGGGAAAGTGAAGAACAGGAACTGGGGATTGTGCTCCTCCGCTGAGTGGCTGCGGGGTTCAGAGCCGATGCGGTGGCGCCGGGTCTATCCCGGCCGGGCCGATCAGGTGCGTGTGGCGCGAGTGTTCGCGGCGACGCTGTTCGAGGGGACCGGGCGTGAGGAGGATGTGGCGGTGGTGGTGGCTGAACTGTCCACGAACGCCGTCCGACACTCGCGGTCGGGTGAGGGGCGAGGCTGGTTCGGCCTGGAGGTCACGCTGGCTGAGATCGCCTACATCGCGGTCACCGACCTGGGCGGGGGCTGCGTGCCTACCATCCGCTCGGAGACGCCAGGGTGCGAGCCGCGGGTGGGCGGCTACGGCCTGCTCACGGTGTCCAAACTGGCCCTGACGATGGGGGTCCACGGTAGCCCCGACGACGGCTTCACCGTCTGGGCCGATATGGACCTGCGCCGCCACACCCAGGACGGTCCGGAGCAGCAGGTGGCACTGGTGTCGTAGGGAGGGCCCAGCCTGTCGGTAGCAGGCTGGCCCCTCAGGGGCCAGAGTAAAGCAGCCCTCTTCGAGGGCGGGGCTCCGTCCGCAGACCCGGCATCGACCGGGCTGCGGACGGAGCCCGCCCATGTTTGCGCCGTTTTCTTCGTTTCTGTCTTCAGGTGCGACGCATACAGATGGCCGTGTCTTTTCGGGGTTCTCTTCAATCTTCTTTTCGGGGTTCTTCTCGAGCTTCTGTCTATGACCAGAAGCCCCAAATGCGTACGTCGGTGCAGGTGGATGCGCTGATGCATCTTCTGTTCGCGCGCCCGACTCGTCACCAGGACGACCCCTGGTAATAGCTCGCGATGTGGGTTCTGGTTCTCCTCCTGCCTCTACTCCTCGCCTCTCGGTCGGTTAACCACCCCTCCCTACATCACCGGCCCACTGCCGGTGGGTCAGTCCGCCGGCGGCCGGGTCGGCGCGGTGCCGTTCAGAGCCGAGGCGTGAGGTCGCCGTGCCCGGTGAGTCGATGAGGTGAGAAGAGGCGCGAAACGCCTCGCATGAGGTGTCCACGGGTCACGCCGCCGCGCCTTTCGATGCACGGGGCCTCGGAAAAGGTGTTCGCGTGATGAGGTGCCCGGTTATGAATTGGCGCAAATCTGCTTTACCGGCGGGTGGGTTTAGCGGATGTGGTTGGGATTGGTTAGGTCGTTCAGCCGTTGAGGTGATAAAAAATGTGGCCGAAGGTGCTTGCTGGTGGCGCGGTATCGAGAAATGGTCGACCTGCCGATGAAGGGGAACGGCGCCGGGAATCCGGTCGCCGGTCACATCGAATGGGGAGATGAAATGGCCGCGAAGAACATCACCGCGAATGGCGCCACCGGAAACGGCGCCACGGGCGCCGAGAACACCGGAAACGGCGCCGCCGCTGTCACGGGCGGGGCGCGCCCGTCCGGGGCGGCTGGGGACGTGTGGGACGCGCTGACGGCCGACCCGGGCGCCACCGTGACCGCGATCGCGGCGGCGTCCGGTGTCAGCCGCGCCACGGTCACGCGCACGCTGACCGCCCTGGAGCGCGACGGACGCGCGACCCGCACGCGCGGCGGACGTGACGGCGGTAAGCGCCAGCCCGACACCTGGCACCCGGTCACCACCACCGGCACCGGTAACGGTAACGGCAACGGCAACGGCGAAGACGCTCCGGACGCCTCCGCCGAGGACGCGCCCGCCGGTGAGGCGAACACCGAAAAGGCGAACACCGACGAGGCGCCCGCCACCACCGACACGCCGGACGCCACCGAACCGGCGGACGCCGAGCCGACCGGTGCGGACACCGGCGCCGGGGACGGTGACGCCGAGGACCCGGGGGCGGGGC
>NZ_SMKM01000339.1 GCF_004348665.1 Actinomadura sp. GC306
GCCTCACGCCCTGGACGTCCCACCAAGACCGCTCACCGCCCCCGAAGACGGCTCGCCCGCCTACTGGCCACCCTCCGCCGCCTGAGCGACCTATCCCCACACCCACCCAGATCCGCCTGGTAAGCGAACTCCAGGTCCAACGGCAGCGCCAACGAATCGGCGTCAGCGAATCGGTCTTGTGGGTCTGATCACTGCGAGTTATCTGCATGCGGTGTCGGGCCGGTGACCACCCAGGGTTTCAGTCCGATGCGGGTCGGTGAATAGCTGCGACCATCTCGCAGTTCAGTGGCGTTGCCGATGCTCGTTCCGATCCGATGCGGTTTGTCGATCACTGCGACGGATCGCAAGTGCGAGCCGTTGGCGCTGGCGTACTGGTTTCAATCCGATGCGGTTTTGTGGATCACTGCGACAGTACCCCGATTTTGCGGGGTCTGACCTGCAGGTTTGCAAGATCATGCGCCAACCCCCGTCGGGGCGATCTTGGAGAGGGCTTTGAGATGATCTCCCAGGCGGCGTTTGCGCAGGTCGGAGTGGGTTTTCGGGGTGCGCGCCAACCTATCGACAATTTATAGAATGGTCGAGCAGCGGCACGCTGGGCACGTCCAGAGCACGATGGAGTGTCAGCAGGCATCCAGGCGAGGCCAGCACGCAGCCCACACCGTGCGGAAGCATGCGCAGACGTCCTATGCACGGTTCCCCGGCCACGTCCCCCAAGGCGCCTTCCGATGCCTCGGCCGATGCGTCGTTTCCCCTGCACCCTGCCAGTCTGTCATGGCACCAAGGGCTCCGACAGCCGTGTGCCGCTACCGGACAGCGGCCAGAGAAAAATCCAGCCCCTCGGGCTGTTCTTTAGTCGAGCGCTGCGTTCCACGAGCCGCGTCCCGGCCCGGTGGGCCTCCGCTACCAGTCGCCCGAGTTCCTGTAACAGCCTGGACTTGCTTATGCCGCCGACCCCGACAACCTTGACCCCAGAGGGGAGCCCGCCCGCGATTGTCGACGCCTTCCTACCGCGTTGCCGAGGTTATGAGGCGGTTATGGGCGGCCCAGTCCCGGATTGCCTGAGCGGTCTCGTCAGTAACGTCGGAGTCGGGCAGGCCGGCCGGGTGGAGCCATCGGTGGGTGGTGTGTTCGGTGCTCAGGACGATGGGCCGACCATGGTGGGCGAGACCGAAGGTGTATTGGCGAGCTTCGCGGCCGGATCCGGAGATGTAGTCGAAATGAGTGACAAAGCCCGGATCAAGGGTGAGTGGTCCGGTCCAGCCGACTTCTTCGGCGAGTTCGCGTTCCAGTGCGGTGAGCAGGTCCTCGCCTGGCTCGACGCCGCCTGAGGGCAACTCTTCGATACCGGCCATGAACGCGTCCCCAGTGGAGCGGCGCAAGATGAGCACCTGGCCATCGGCGTGGACGATGGCGCCGACCACGAGTTTCGTTATGCCATCGCGGTCGGCGTCGGCGTGCAACTGCTGGATGTTGAGGCCCGATGCGGTGGTCACGCTGGCAGGGTAGTGCGGCCTGACGATGAGAGGGGGACCTTGAGGGCTTGGTGGAGGTCGTTTGTCGCGGTGTGGATGCAGGCGCGTCCGTCCGGTCCGTTGTCGCCGGGAACGCTGATTCGCAGTGATGTGGCGTGGCCCGCCAGGACCGACTGCCGCGGGACCGAGGTCGTGGACCGGCGGGCCCGCACCACGCCCGCGTGCAGCATGCCGCTGGACTACCGTCCGCTGGCCAGGGACGAGGGTGCGTTCCAGCAGCCGCTGACCGCCGACGAGATCCGCGCGGTGATACGGCGGGTCTTCGGGGCCGGCTGCCAGGTGATGTCCGCCGTCGAGCTGGGGACGGGGATGTACAACTCGACCTACCGTGTCGAGATCGTGGGTACCGAAGCTGTGGTCTTGCGGGTGGCGCCAGCGCCGGAGCGCCAGTTCCGCAGCGAGCGGGAGCTGATGCGCAACGAGCACGCCTCGATTCCCTGGCTGTCGGTGATCGCGCCGCTGATGCCGCGGGTGATCGCCGCGGACTGGTCCCACGAGGTCATCGGCCGGGACTACATGCTGCAAAGCCTGCTGGAGGGCGTCCCGGCGCCCGAGCGACTCTCGGCCTATCCGCGCGAAACCTGGGGCGGCTACTTCCGGCAGCTCGGCGAGATCACCGCCGCGGTGCACCGGGTACGGGGCCCGCACTTCGGGCCGGTCGCCGGACCGGGACATGCGAGGTGGTCGCAAGCGGTGCTGGCGTCGCTGGAGGACATCGCCGCCGACATCGAGGGCGTGGGCTTGGACCCGGCCGACCTGCGCAAGGTCGCTGCGATCGCCGCTGACCACCGCGCCGTCCTGGACGAGGTCACCCAGCCCCGGCTTCTCACCGGAGACCTGTGGACGGTCAACGTGATGCTGTCGCAGACGGCGCCGGTGCCCACGATCAGCGGCGTCCTGGACTTCGACCGCACCTGGTTCGGGGACCCCGCCGCCGACTGGACGATCCGGATGGCTACCGCCAAGGACGACGAGCGGCGCGCGTTCTGGGACGGGTACGGCGTGCCGAACCGGGTCTCGGCGGGCGCGGTGCTGCGCTCGCGAATCTACGAGGCCCGGCACTTGGGGGCGCTGCGCCTGGAGCGGTTCCGGCTCGGTCACCGCGACGCGGTGGCCCGCTCCTACGAGGAAATGGCCGCGGTGCTTTCCGCGCTGGCCTGAACCGCCACCCCGTCATCCAACGGCAACACGCACAGAAAGTTCATTCTTGCAGCTCGCCGGGACCTGGGTTACGTCCGCCCACTTCGGTCCCGATGGTGGCAATGGCCTAGGCCCGCGATGAAGAAGGATGGCCTGGTGGGTGGCCCGGTCCAGCCGTCCAAGAACTTCTTCAGCCCCCGCAGATTGAACTGCAGTCACCACCGCGCCGTAAGACGGGGTCCCACCAACGATCATGATCGCGGCCTCAGCACTGTCCATATCCACGAGCGGAGAACACGGCTGGCAAGGAACCGAGAAGAGCCGCGACCGCCGACATCGCCGCAGGGAGAGAATACGCGCGCTCACACACTTCGTATATGGTCGCCTCCCCTGAGGGGGACGCCGAGCAGACTGACGCCCTCCACAAACGCCGCATGTTGCCTTTTACCTGGTAACCCATCAGCCGTTCTTCAGGACTGCGGGGTTGGACCTGTCTTCTCGGTTGGCGACGCCCCAGATGGTTGAGGTGCCGGGCATTGGTGTGATGGCGCGCATCGCCTTCCCGGCCGGGATCGTGGCGGGGTGCCAGGTTCCGCCGCTGTAGCGATACGGCACGGGGGCGCCATAGTCGGCTGTGACCCAGGGGTGGCCGTTGCCGTCGACGGCCAGGTCCCTTGCGCTGGGGATGGCGCTGGGCAGGGGGATGACGGTCCACTCCGTGCCGTTCCAATGGGTGAGGTGCTCGCGCGAGAGGGCCCAGACGTCGTTCGGGCCTACCGGGGCCACCTTCAGAAAGCTGGAGGCGACACCCGCCGCGATGGGGGGAGGCGTGACGGCCGTCCATGCCGTCCCGTCGAAGTGGGCGATCGCCGGCGCTATGCCCGGGCCCGAGTCCGGGTAGCGGCTCCCGACCGCCCACGCGTCCGTGGCCGTCAGGGCTTGCAGGTCCGAGATGGAGCGCAGCGCAATGTCGTAGCCGGTCCAGGTCGAGCCGGTGCGTTTGTGCAGCTTGAACTGCGGCCCGTCTCCAATTGCCCTGTGCGCGACCCACGTGCCCGCTGGGCCGGTGCTGATGACGTCGAGATTGGCTTCGGTGGGCCTTTCCACCTTCTGGAAGGCGGTGCCGTCGAAGCGGGCGAGGTAGTTGCTACTCCCGGATTGCCCCAACGTGCCGCCGCCGATCCACGTCTCACCGCCGGACGAGGTGACGGCGCGGATCTGGCCCTCGCCCGTCCACCCCCTGAGCGGGTACTCCGCCCAGGATGACCCGTTCCACCGCCGCAACACGGGGTTCCCGTTGCTGAACAGGCCGCATGTGGTGCCCCACATCACGCAGTAGGCCCCCTGGGCGCCGCCGACCCACACGCCGCCCGCGTCGTCGGCGGCCACTTCCTGTAGCTCGGCTTTGGGCCAGAAGAAGGGCAGGGGCACCGACGTGAAGGTCTCCCCGTCCGCGTGTGCCGTTGCCGGGGTGGAGAGCAGGACGGCCGTCACGGCCGCTGCGACCGCGCCCGCGAATGATCGCTTCATGCCCGCACTATGACTCATCCCCGCCAACATGACCAGTGTCCACTGGCAAGCTTCAGGGGGACCCGACGATGTCGTCCGCGTCGCGGTGAACGCCCATGTGACGCCCGGAAGCCGCTGGGCGGGCTACCAGGACTGTGACGGTTTGGATCGGTATCGGAACTCCGGCACAGGTGTTTACGCCTGGCTACTGGTAGGCACACACACCCTGTCGTGCAGTTTTCCTGCACACTAGAGGGTGAGACCGTCCGTGATGGGAGGCCAGAGGCCCGATGCTGCTGAGTTTCCGCGTGGCGAACCATCGGTCGCTGCGGCATGAGCAACAGCTGCTGCTTACACCGTCCTACGCCGACGAGCCGGCCGATGTCCCGTGGGAGGCCCTGACCGTCGCGGGAATCTTCGGCGCCAACGCCTCGGGCAAGTCCAACGTGATCGACGCGTTGCAGTACATGACCGCGATGGTCAGCCGGTCATTCAGGGAGAGCGAACCGGGCGGAGGCGTCGAACGTCACCCCTTCGCACTCGACCCGCAGGCCCGGGACGAGCCGTCGACATTCGTCGCCGACATTATCGTTGACGGCGTCCGCCACACCTACGGGTTCGCCGTTGACGATGCGCGTGTCGTCGAAGAGTGGATGTACAGCTATCCGCACAAGAAGCGGCGTGTGATCTTCCATCGGGAGCTCGATGAATTTCACTACGGTGAGCACTCGCCCCAGGCTTTGAAGCAGGCCGAGCAGATCACCGAGCAGAATGTCCTTTTCCTCTCTGTCGCCGTGCGCTCGAAGCAGCGCATTCTTCTCCCCGTTTACGAGTGGTTTCAGCAGATTGAGTGGCGCACAACCCAGCATCTCGCTATGCCGTACTTCGTGGCTGGGGTGCTAGCTGACGAAGATGTCGACCTGGAGCGTATAGTGACGCTCCTACGTGCGGCGGACACCGGTATCGAGGACGCGATCCTCATCGAGGAGAGCGAAGAAGAGTACGTTACGCGCATGAGCAGGCGTCCTCGCGCCATGGGTGATAGAGATGCGCCCCGGCGCAAGCGACTTTCCTTCCAGCACAGGGGCGCCGATGGCCGAGCGGCGCTTAAGATGCGGGAGCAGTCAACGGGAACCCAGTCTTTGTACTGGCTGGCGCGTCCCGCGTTCCGAGCGCTGGACAGAGGCGTCCCGTTCATTGTGGACGAGCTGGATTCAAGCCTGCACCCGTTCCTGACGGCACAGCTGATCAAGCTGTTCTCCGACCCCGAGAACAATCCGCGCGGAGCTCAGCTGATATTCACGAGCCATGACGTTTCCCTGCTGGGGCGGATTCAGGGGCAAGAAGTCCTCAAGCGAGACCACATCTGGTTCACAGAAAAAGACGAATGCGGCGCCACGGAACTGTTCCCGGTATCGGACTTCAATCCGCGCAGGGACGAGAACCGGGAACGCAGATACCTTGCCGGCCGCTACGGTGCCGTGCCAGTGCTGAGAGACGAACTGTTCGCCGCAGCGCTCGCCGCCCGAGAGGAAGACAACACCGATGCCCCCGAAGAGCCCTAAGCGTTCGAAGCGAGCGGCCCGAACGGGAAAGGTGGGGCGAGAGACCAGTCTCGAACGAAGGCCGAGCGGATCACGGGAGGAGCGGCTGAGCTTCCTCCTACTCTGCGAGGGGAAGACCGAGAAGGACTACTTCACGGGAATGCGGACATGGCGAGGCCCACAACTCGCCGTCGACGCACCGAAATGCGATCACCGAAGTCTGGTTCGGGAGGCCGGGCTCCGCCGCTCCGACGAGTACGACGAAGTCTGGTGCATCCTGGACACTGAACTGGACGACCAACTCGTCCAAGACCTCATTCGGGAAGCGCAGAAGTCAGAGGTCAACCTCGCGCTCTCGTCCCCCAGCTTCGAGTTCTGGCTGATCCTGCACACGAAGGAGCACAGTCGGCCTTTCATGTCCGCTCGGGCGGCCGAGAAAGAGCTGAAGGCGATACGTCCTGGCTGGTCGAAATCCTCAACCAAGTTCCAAGACTTCGAAGACGGTCTCGAAGATGCCTGCACAAGGGCACGCAAGCTACACGACGGCGAGGGACTTCCCCCCAATCCCTCAAGCGCCGTCTGGCGGCTGGTAGGAGCGATCCGCCGGGGTGGAGAATAGGACGGTTGCCACGGCCGCGTTCGCGTTGC